>JBNJFT010000161.1:0-5504 GCA_051747065.1 Bacteroidota bacterium
TGGCGAAACATCCAGTCAGTAATCGCCTCGTAATCAGTTTTTCCTTTAATCATTTTTGTTCCCATTTGTAATAATGAATTCTATTGGGGTTGAAACGTTCGGGAGTTTCCTTTTGTTCAGCAGGCCATCCAAGTGAAATTAATGAAAAGGGTTGAATGTGCGGAGGCAGTTGAAAGAGCACCTGCATTTCTTTTTTGCGTTCTACTCGTGGATGTAAGCCGAGCCATACAGCTCCCAGTCCTTTTGCATGTGCGGCAAGTAATATGTTTTGAGTCGCTGCAGCACAATCTACAGCCCAATAACCATCTCCGTGCTGGAGTTTTTCATCACCACAAACCATGACTGCGGCTTGTGCTTCATTTAACATTTTTGCATACGGATGAACACTCATGATCTTACTGAAAATTTCATTGTCATCAATAACAATGAAGTGCCAGGGCTGGCAATTTACTGCAGAAGGGGCGTACATTCCGGCTTTTAATATTTCTTCCAGCAATTCCCTGCTTACCGGCTCAGATGTGTATTCCCGAATACTTCTACGAGTAAGTAAACCTTCATATAATTCCATAAACCAGATTTTTAGAAATTAGTAAAAAACTTCAGCAAATTTTAATTAAGTCAAGCCATAAAAATTTACTACTTTTATGCAAAAATATATCTATAAATGGCTCGTACCAAAAAAATTTTTGTAATTGACACCAACGTCATTCTTCATGACTATCAGTGTATTTACAATTTTCAGGAAAACGACATTGTCCTGCCGATTGTTGTATTGGAAGAATTGGATTACCTCAAAAAGGGCAATGATATTATAAATTTTCACGCCAGGGAATTTACCCGTCAATTAAATGACCTTACCGGTGATCACCTTTTCAACGGAGGTATTAAACTTGGGGACGAACTCGGAAAACTATTTGTGGAAACGGGGAAACCTTCAACAGCAAAAATACAGGAATCATTTCCCGAGAACTCCCCGGATCACAGAATTCTTGCGATAACAGAGGCTGTCAAAGAAAAAAATAACAAAATCGATGTTATACTGATAAGCAAAGACATCAATCTTCGTCTTAAGGCAAAATCTTTGGGAATTTTAGCTCAGGATTATGAATCCGATAAGGTTCTCGACATTGAACCGCTAAATAAAAATATTGAAGTCCAGGAAGATCTGGATACAGGGTTGATTGACAGACTATATGATCAGGATAGCACAGGTGTTCCCCCGGAAGAATTTGGGCTAACCCCTTTTTCAAATCAATATTTTATCCTAAAAAGCGGAACCACCAGTGCGCTAGCTTTCTTTGACCCTGCAGAGAAGATGATTAAACGAGTGGAAAAACAACGTGTGTACAGCATTACTCCGCGAAATGCAGAACAATCATTCTCAGTTCATGCACTATTGAATGATGCAGTCAATCTTGTTGCATTAACCGGAAAAGCAGGAACGGGTAAAACGCTTTTGGCTCTTGCATCTGCGCTTCATCAGGAAAGAAAGTATAATCAGATTCTTCTGGCGCGGCCAATTGTGCCTTTGGCGAACAGAGACCTTGGTTATCTGCCGGGTGATGTGAGCGAAAAAATAACTCCTTACATGACTCCGCTTTATGATAATCTTTCTGTAATTAAGAATCAATACAAGGCAAATACCAAAGAATACAAAAAAATTGAGGAAATGCAGGAGAGTGAACGCCTCGTTATAAGCCCTCTGGCCTATATACGCGGAAGAAGCCTTTCCAATACATTCTTTATTATTGATGAAGCACAGAATTTAACACCGCACGAAATAAAAACCATTATCACCAGAGCAGGTGAAGGAACTAAAATGGTATTCACGGGAGATATTCAACAAATTGATTCTCCATACCTGGATATGAAATCCAATGGATTAAGTTACCTGACTGATAAAATGATTAAGCAGGATATTTTTGCTCATGTGAATCTTGTCAAAGGCGAACGAAGTTATCTTGCAGAACTGGCAAGTGATTTATTGTAAAAAAAGAGGAGACTATGAAAAGTTATAAACAGTTATTTATTGTCCGTCACGGAAAATCTTCATGGGAGTACGAACACGTCGATGATATTGACAGGCCTTTGAAGATTAAAGGAATTAATGATGCTTATGCTATGGCCAAAAGGCTGGATTCTAAAAATAAGAAACCACAACTGATAATTAGCAGCCCGGCAAACAGAGCCTTACATACATCTATCATTTTTTCAAGAGTTCTTGATTATCCTTTATTCAACCTGCGTTTGAATGAAATAATCTACAATGGCGATGAAGATGATATTCTCAACTTAATTCATGAAACAGACGACAGTATTTCAACATTGATGATTTTTGGGCACAACCCGGTTTCCACAGATTTGTCGAATATGTTTTTAAAAGACAAACTGGACAAATTACCTACTGCCGGGATTACTTCATTAAATTTCAAGGCAGACAGTTGGAAAGACATTTCCAAAGATAATGTGTCAACGGAATTGGTGGATTATCCCAAAAAGCCCGAAAAATAGTTTAATATATGTTTTTGGTCTTTGTGTGTGGAAACCTGATCTATGATTTGCAAGAAAAAAGATGTATATAGAATGCTTTTGTAGGTCTTATGTGTCTACTGTATGGTTTAATATTTTTATTTCAGCATAAAAACGGAAGATTTTGAAACTACTTAAGTTTGCAGCAATCGATATAGGAACCAATGCAGTTCGGTTATTGTTTTCCAATGTAACCGAGAACAAAAAAAGTACAACATTCAAAAAAGCATCCTTAATCAGAGTCCCTCTCAGGCTTGGCCACGATGTGTTTCAGGAAGGTAAAATTGAAGAAGTCAAAAGAGAAAAACTCATCAGTACCATGCATGCTTTTCATCATTTGATCAATGTTCATGATGTCATTGATTTTCGTGCATGTGCAACTTCAGCAATGAGGGATGCCGAAAATGGGCAGGAGATTGTCGATATTGTGAAGAAAAGGACAGGCATCAACATTGAGATCATTGATGGAAAAACAGAAGCTGAGATTATCTACTCAAACAGAATTGTAGATATGATTGACAGCTCAAAGCCTTATTTGTATGTCGATTTGGGAGGCGGAAGTACAGAAGTCACTTTGTTTTCAAATGATAAAGCAGAAATGTCCTGCTCTTTCAACATAGGAACAATACGAATATTGAGAGAAAAAGTGGAGGATTCGGAGTTTGAAAAATTAAAGAATTTTCTCAAAGAAATCCGAAGCCAATATCCGTCAGTGGAGATCATCGGTTCAGGCGGCAATATTAACAAAATATTTAAACTTGCCGGTGGAAAAAATATGCAGCCGATAAAGTTAAAAGATATCCGGGATGTGTATGAACAGCTCCTTCCTTTTTCGGCTGATGAGCGCATAAAAGTTTTTGGCATGCGGCCCGACAGGGCTGATGTGATTATTCCCGCGGCCGAGGTTTTTATGAAGATCATGAAATGGTCGAATGCCAAAAAGATCCTTGTCCCCAAATTTGGAGTTGCAGACGGTTTGGTTCGTCAACTTTACTACAATTATAAAAAGCACAATAAGTAAACTTTTCTTCGTTCATATTGTGTAAATTTGCTGCCTGAACATAAAAAGTTAAGTCTATATTGTATCAAAAGATTATTGGTATAGCTTCAACTTTTTGGTTTTATTTAACAGAGAAAGAAGTGGAATTGAAGAAAGTTGCTTTTCATACACTGGGATGCAAACTGAATTTTGCAGAAACCTCATCCATTGCCAGAAAATTCACTGACGATGGATATGAGCGTGTTGAATTCGATAAAAATGCAGACATCTATATAATTAATACCTGCTCTGTTACCAAGAAAGCAGATAAAAAAAGCGAACAATTCATCAAAAAAGCACGAAATCAGAATCCGGAGGCTCAAATCGTTGTGATGGGTTGTTATGCTCAGCTTCAGACTGAGAAAATCGCATCAATCGAAGGCGTGGATTTAATTTTGGGGAGCAATGAAAAATTCAGGGTAAAGGAATATGTGGAAAACCGCCAAAAAACCGGGCAACCAGAAATTCATTCCTGCAATATAGAAGATGCCACAGCTTACTTCCCTTCATTTTCTTATGGAGACCGTACCCGGTCATTCTTAAAAATACAGGATGGTTGTGATTATCATTGTTCCTATTGTACAATTCCGCTGGCGAGAGGAAACAGCCGGAACCAAAGCATTCAAAGTATAGTTGAGGAAGCAGAGAAAATCGGGCAAACAGAAGTAAAAGAGATTATTCTCACCGGTGTGAACATTGGCGATTTTGGTAAATCTACCGGAGAAAGTTTTCTGGAACTGGTAAAGGCGCTGGACCAAGTCGGAGGAATTGATCGAATCCGGATTTCGTCGATCGAACCGAATTTATTGACTGATGATATTATATCTTTTGTGAACCATTCTGAAAAATTCCTGCCACACTTCCACATACCGCTGCAATCAGGTTGCAATAAAATTCTTGCCCAAATGAAAAGGCGCTATAAAAGAGAACTTTTTCAGGAGAGAGTAGAACAGATCAGAAAAGAAATTCCTGATGCTTTTATCGGAGTGGATGTCATCGTTGGATTTCCCGGAGAAAGTGAAAGCAGATACAGGGAAACTTACAGCTTTTTAGAAAACCTGGATGCTTCTTTCTATCATGTGTTTTCCTATTCTCAAAGACCCAACACACCGGCTGCTTCGATGTACGACCAAATACCTAAAAGCATCATAACGCAAAGGAGTAAGGAGCTTCAGCATCTTGCCGAACAAAAGCAGATGAATTTTTACAGACAAAATCTGGGCGACACTCGGCCCGTACTATTCGAAAGTTACCAAAAACAGAACAAAATGTTCGGTTTTACGGACAATTATATAAAAATTGAATTGCCTTACAATCAGAAATTCACAGAACAGATAAAAAGAGTTAAATTACAAGAGATTAATGAAAATGGGAATGTGAAGGGGGAAGTACTCTCCTGATTCACATTAAACGAAAAAAAGAAAAATTGATATGGAAGAGCTAACAAAACAGGTAATAGAACTATCAAACAAAGTAGGAAAATATATTCAAAACGAAAGAGAAAAAATATCTTCGGATGACATTGATAAAAAGGGATTGCATGACTTTGTAACTTATGTTGATAAAAGTGCTGAAGAACAGCTGGTTAGAGGATTGCAAAAAATTCTGCCTGAGGCCGGTTTTGTTGTTGAAGAAGAAACCATTAAGAAGAAGGGAGAAAGATTCAACTGGATCGTTGATCCTTTGGACGGAACGACAAATTACATTCACGGACTCACTCCATTTGCCATCAGCATAGCACTCACTGACTATGATAAAACAGTAATGGGAGTTGTTAACGAACTGGGTTTTGAGGAAGTCTTTTACTCATGGGGCGATAATAAAGCTTTTATGGACGGAAAACCTATAAGAGTGTCAAAAGTTGGGTCTTTGAAGGAGAGTATGATTGCAACAGGGTTTCCATATAATAATTTTACACGCCTCAAGCCTTTTCTCC
>JBNJFT010000162.1:0-3858 GCA_051747065.1 Bacteroidota bacterium
TTTATAGAACCAATTTCGATGTATGAAGCACCGGCGCTTCTACCAAAATTTCCTGCCAGTACAACTACCATATCGTCCTTATTAAATTCATGTTCCTCTTCCAAATGTTCAATGGCATGTATTAAAAATTCATGAGAAGTTTCGCGCGGGCTCATAAAATCGGTAAACACACCATAGCAAAGCTGTAGTTCTCTCATAGTCCTCCTTGAATAGCATTGGGCATAAATGGGTTTTTGCCCCCGATATGCCGAAAGGCTGCGTATGGTTTTCCCCGAAGTAGTATCTGCAATAATCACCTTTGTATTCAGATTGATTGAAGCTTCAACCGCTGATTTACACAAGAGATCTGAAACTTTATTATTGACAACAACAATCGGGATATCAATCATTAAATCCTTGGAGTTTTCGACCTCTCGGGCAACTTTCGCCATTGTTTTCACAGCTTCCACAGGATATTTCCCGTTTGCCGACTCACCACTTAGCATCACGGCATCGGCCTGACTATAAATGGCACTGGCAATATCGCTCACTTCTGCTCTTGTAGGCCTGGGATTATGAATCATGCTATGAAGCATTTGCGTTGCTATGATCACAGGTTTTCTTTTTTCGATGCATTTGTTGATCAACATCTTCTGTATGCCCGGGATTTTCTCATACGGAATCTCGATCGCCAAATCGCCCCTTGCAACCATAATTCCATAAACATAATCAAGAATCTCATCAATATTATCCACTCCTTGCTGATTTTCAATCTTAGCAATGATTTTAATGTTGCTGTTGTCTTCGTCCAGAATTTGCTGAACAGCAATAACGTCCTCTTTGTTCCGAACAAAAGAATGGGCAATAAAGTCCAGATCATGTTCTGCTGCAAAATGAATATACCGGCGATCCTTTTCGCTTACAGAAGGCAGGTTTGTTGTGACATTCGGTATATTCACGCTTTTTCTTGGTTTAATGGTGCCTGAATTCAATACTTCGCAGTTTAAAACGTTACTCTCTCTATTCAGCACTTTAAATTCAACTTCTCCATCATCAATTAAAATTGAGCTTCCGACCGGAATATCGCTTGCAAAATCCTTGTAACTTACAAAAATATGTCCTTCCACAGAACTTTTGTCGGGGTTTCCTTCTACCTTAATCACATCTCCCTGTTCTACTTCTATATCTTTATCAGAATCAACCACTCTCACTTCCGGCCCCTTCGTATCCAGAAGTAAAGCTATTCTTTCTGATACCTCTCTGGCGTTTTTAACAACTTTCAGAGTATCTTCCGGCGACTGATGAGCTGTATTAAGACGGATTACATTCATACCTTCCTCATACAGGCTTTTTATGAACTGAACATCCGAACGACGATCAGAAATAGTGGCAACAATTTTTGTTTTTTGCATAGTCTTTAGCTTAAAGTTAATTTTTCTGGCTTTTAATAAAACGGAGGCTCTCAATGGCAAGTCTGTAGCTATCCAGTCCAAAACCTATAATAGAGCCGGCACATTTAGGTGCAATATACGAAACATGCCGGAAATCTTCCCGTTCATAGATGTTTGAAATATGAACCTCGACAACCGGTATTTTAATTGAAGCTATTGCATCTCGGATAGCAACGGAAGTGTGAGTATAGCCTCCGGCATTTAAAACGACACCTTCAAATTTCTTATTGGCCTCTTGCAATTTATCGATGATTTCACCTTCAACATTAGATTGAAAATATTCTATTGTAAAACTCTGAAAATGCTTTTTCAAAACACGGATGTAATCTTCAAACTGGATATTTCCGTAAATTTCTTTCTCTCTTTGTCCAATAAGATTTAAATTGGGCCCGTTAATAATTTGGATTCTCATAAAAAAATCATTTTTTCAATAACAAAAATAAACTACATACATTAAAATACCCCAATTTTTCGTTAAAATAATATGATAACGTGGGAATTTACCATAAATGAATTCATTAACTTTCTTAGGCTAGAAAGGGCGCTCTCTAATAACTCTATTGAGGCTTACAGGAATGATATCAAAAAATTCATTCAATACCTGGAGGCTAAAGGGCTCTCTTTATTGCCACATCAAATAGAATCTGATCATCTTCAAAATTTCATCCACTGGATTAATGAATTGGGTATAAGCCCGCGAAGTCAATCCAGGGTAATATCAGGCATCAAATCGTACTACAAATATCTACTTATAGAAAATTACATTCAAAAAGACCCGACAGAATTATTAGAAACTCCAAAAATAGGGAGAGAACTACCAAAAGTTCTCTCAGTAGATGAAATCGACCAATTAATTCAAGCAATTGACCTGAGCCAGGCTGAAGGACAAAGAAACAAAGCTATCATTGAAACCATCTATAGTTGTGGACTCCGCGTCTCAGAACTGATCAACCTAAAAATTTCCAACCTATACTTTAAAGAAGGATTTATAAGAATAATCGGAAAAGGTAACAAGGAACGTTTGATACCTATCAGTCAGAAAGCTACCAAAGAGATCAAGCTTTATTTTGAAGATCGTAACAAGCTATCAATTAATCCTGAACACGAGGACATTCTTTTCCTGAATCGCCGGGGAAAGCAACTAACACGAGTTATGATATTCACCGTAATAAAAAGACTAGCAGAAAAAGCCGGTCTTAGCAAAGACATCAGTCCCCACACCTTGCGCCATTCCTTTGCAACTCATCTGATCGAAGGCGGAGCAGATCTGAGAGCAATACAGGAAATGCTGGGACATGAATCCATTATTACCACAGAAATATACACTCATTTAGACCGGGAATACTTACGGGATACAATTATCGAACACCACCCAAGGTCTTAAGGCTGGCAGCTAGTTGTTGGCTGTTGGTCTTTAGCCTATGGCTGTGAAGTGATGTTATTTTTTAGGTATGAAACAGCAGGCAATTTCAGAAGTAGAGGCAAACCTTAAAATGAGCATCAATTAGCTAATAAAAGCAGTAAGCACTCTGCAGTAGGCAGTGAATCTGCAGCATATAATAGATAAACAAATTGCCCTCCATAATTCGTATTAAAATAACCTAAAGTTTTGTGAATTCCTTTCTATCCTGAATTATTCACAAAAAATGAATAATTTGAATTTTTCAGGGTTTCGATTTGCTAAATTTTGTCGATAACTTCTTATAATTCAATATATTACCTACTTCTGAACAGGCCACAGTATTCCAAGATTACAAAACATGTAATACAACCCACTCAACAATTGAACAATTGAACAATGAAACAATACTAAAAAAGCTGTCTCCTTAAATTTCATGAGACAGCTTTTTATTGATTTTTTTTCCGGGAATTAATCCAGCTCTAACTTTTCTTCAATATCTTCCGGAAGCGCATCTTTATGGATCATAATATCCATCGTTTTATAGCGTACAAAAGATTCTGAGGCATAAAAATAGCCATCATAAATGTGGTCATCATCTGACCATGAATTTTTTACAATATAGTACTTTGTTCCATTCTGATCTTCAGCAATGCCTGTAATATGCATCCCGTGATCATCGGTAGTTTCCCAATTGTTAAAAGCTTTCTGTCGCATTTCCTGAGTGATCTCCTTTTCGGGAACAGGTTCTTCAAAACTGTACATTTTTTCTTTCCGCTCTTCTTCAGAAAGATCAGCCCATTTATCTCTTTCCATGCCTTCCAGGTTTTCTATATCTTCGGTAGGAACAATTGCTACTCCGTTTTTCCAGGAAAAGCCATCTTCACTGACATCTGCAGCCCATGCAACAGTGTAACCATTCATAATAGCATTGTCCATAACCTCCATGAATTCATCAATGGGTAAATTATAGACTTCATCATAAGCCCAGTTGTCAGGAACCTCAAGAATGAATTTAGAATAGAAAGG
>JBNJFT010000162.1:3958-5489 GCA_051747065.1 Bacteroidota bacterium
CTTCCCCTTTCTGAGCATTTCAGACTCCAACAAAGACAAGCCGGAAAAACTCCAACAGGTACCGGAACGGTATTGATTTTTAACTGAAGTAGCATCAAGACGCTTAACTGTGGTAAACTCGTACCCGTTATCATCATCATTTTGAGCCAATAGTGAGAAAGATGAAAACAAAACGAGAATGAATACTGATAATAAAATTTTTGATTTCATAATTTTTAATTTTAATTTTTTATTTCCTACAAATATTATAAAAAAAAATTAGTTATCATTAGAAATGAAATTGAGTTGTACAGTTGATAAAAATTCAATAGTTTTGAAAGTTTAAAGAAAGATAGAATATCATGAATTATAAACCATCAGAACTAATTGTAAACGAGGATGGTAGTATTTTCCATTTAAAACTACTACCAGAAGACATATCTGACAATATTCTCCTTGTAGGTGACCCGGGAAGAGTGGATTTAATCTCAGGATTTTTTGATTCCATTGAAGTTGAAAAACACAATCGAGAATTTAAAACGATCACGGGCAGTTACAATAACCGTCGAATAACAGTAATATCTTCCGGAATCGGAACAGATAATATAGACATTGTTGTCAATGAATTGGATGCATTGGCCAACATTGACATGGAAAAACGGGAAAACAAAGAGAAATTCAGGCAGTTAAATATTATCAGAATTGGCACATCCGGGGCCCTTCAAAAAGATATACCCGTAGGATCATTTGTGGCTTCAAAAAAATCGGTAGGTTTTGATAATCTTCTTTTCTTCTATAACATAATTACGAAAAATAAAAAAATGGAGAAGGCCCTGAAAAAACAACTGAAATGGCCAAAAAAACAATCCTTCCCGTACATAGTAGATGGGTCTGAACAGTTACTCGACCTGTTCAGCGAGCATGTAATTCAGGGGATAAATATTTCAGCACCGGGTTTTTATGGACCACAAGGGCGGCAACTTCGTGTTCCCCTTGCATACCCTGATGCAAACAATAAAATAGAAAATTTTGAGTTTAATCAACACAAAGTAACCAATTACGAAATGGAAAGTTCAGCCATTTACGGATTGTCACAACACTTAGGCCACAATGCCTTAACAATTTGTGTAATTATTGCCAATAGAATAGCAAAAGAATATGCCGGAGATTACAAACCCATGATGAAAAAATTAATAACTTTAGTGCTAGATACATTAACTAAAAATCAAAGTGAGTAATCTAAAAAAAACAGAAATAGAAGCACTTTTGAAATTACTTGATGACCCGGACGAGGGCGTATATAATACTGCCTTCGAAAAACTTATGAACCAGGGGCATGATGTGATACCTGAACTGGAAAAGGCATGGGAGCAGTCATTTGATGAGAAAATTCAGGATAGACTGGAAAATTTGATACAGGAAATCCAGATAAATTCAACAAAACGAAGCTTAAAAAAATGGGCTGAGAATGGAGGCAAAGATCTTTTCAAAGGAGCATTTTTCATAGCAAAATACCAATATGCCGAATTAAGCTATGATTATTACCACCAAA
>JBNJFT010000163.1:0-3598 GCA_051747065.1 Bacteroidota bacterium
AAAGGAGAAATAAAAGACAATGCTTCTGCCGAATTAAAACGAATACGGGATCAGATATCTCAATTCGAGAAGCAGATTTCTGCGAAAAACAAAAAAATACTGGATAACGCAAAGAAAAGTGGCATAGTAGCAGAGGACGCTTCACTTGCGATCAGGGAAGGCAGGTCTGTCATTCCTGTTGATGTTCATAACAAAAGGAAAATCAAGGGATTTGTTCAGGATGAATCTGCTTCAGGGAAAACTGTGTTTATTGAGCCTGCCGAAATTGTTGAAATGAACAACCAGCTCCGGGAGCTGAAATATTCTGAGAAAAGAGAAATTGTAAAAATTCTTGCAGAATTTGCCGATGACATAAGGCCTTATATTGATGATTTGATTGCAGCTAACGAGTTTCTTGGTACTATCGATTTTATCAGGGCAAAAGCTCTCTTTGGCAAAGAAATGAATGCCATTAAACCTGCCATTTCAAATACTCCTCTTATCCGGTGGTATGATGCTATTCATCCACTTTTATTTCTTTCTTTCAAATCTGATAAAAGACAGGTTATACCCCTCGATATTACATTGGATCAGAAGCAACGAATTCTCGTTATTTCCGGTCCGAATGCAGGTGGAAAATCAGTGTGCCTTCAAACAGTGGGATTGCTGCAATACATGTTTCAGTGCGGAATTCCTGTTCCTATGAAACCGGGCTCGGAAATGGGAGTTTTTAAGAACGTTTTTATAAATATTGGTGATGATCAGTCGATTGAGAATGATTTGAGCACGTATAGTTCGCATTTAATGAACATGAAATATTTTATGCGTCACTCGAATAACTACTCTCTTATATTGATTGATGAATTTGGAGCCGGAACCGAACCTGTTCTTGGTGGTGCGATTGCAGAGTCGATTTTAGATAATTTAAACAAAAAAGAGGTTTTTGGAGTGATTACTACCCATTATTCCAATCTTAAACATTTTGCATCGAATCAACAAGGCATTGAAAATGGCGCTATGCTTTTTGATACTGACAAGATGACTCCACTATACAAATTAACAATGGGTGAGCCTGGCAGTTCATTTGCCTTTGAAATAGCAAAGAAAATTGGTTTGCCACAGGATGTATTGAATCAGGCTTCGGATAAAGTAGGCAAAGAACACATTGATTTCGACCGTAACCTGAAAGATATTATTCGCGACAAGAGATATTGGGAGAATAAGCGTGAACAGATCAAAGCAAAAGAGAAACGCCTTGAAAAAATTCTGAGTGATTATTCACAGCAACTGAAATTAGCGAAGGAAACTAAAAAGGAAATAAAAAATGAGGCAAAAGAAGAAGCAGAAAAAATACTTGCGGATGTGAATAAAAAAATTGAAGAAACAATTCGCCGTATTAAAGAAAGCAACGCAGAAAAGGAAGAGACGAAGCAGGCCAGAAAAGAGCTGGAAAGATTTAAAAAACAAAAGCTTGAGCAAGACGAGAACAAGTTGGATAAGAAAATTGATAAGCTGGAAAAAGAGCAAAAACGGGTAAGAGAAAAATTGGCTGTCAATGGTGCGAAGGAAGAGAAGCCTGAAAAAAAGGACAAGAAAATAGATAAAGGTGATAAAGTAAAACTGAAAAACCGGGATTCCGTAGGAGAGGTAATGGAGGTTAATGATAAGACCCTGCTGGTTGCTTTTGGAAATATTATGACAACAGTTGCTCCTGAAAAACTTGAGAAGATAAGTGAAAAGGAATATAAAAATCAGGCCAAAATTCCATCAGGAGCTTCAAGTCAGAATTTTGACATGGGCAAAAGAAAAATGGAGTTTCATACTGAACTGGATATTCGGGGAAAGAAAGCCGACGAGGCTCTTCAGATGGTGAGAAACTTCATAGACGAAGCCATCATGATTGGAGTGGGCTCTGTCAGAATATTACATGGAAAAGGAACCGGAGTCCTCAGGCAATTGGTGAGGCAATATCTCGAAACTGTTGATGTGGTAGCTAATTACAGAGATGAGCATGTGGATTACGGAGGGGCTGGAATTACAGTAGTTAACTTTGCATACTAATTTTTTTTATATTTGATAAAATAAATACATTCTACTATTGGTATTAATATACACACATAAAATTACTCCAAGGCTGACTTATACGTTTGATTTCATACTGAATGAGATTTTAGGACTTGAGTATAGAATAACTGAAAATAAGGAAGAATTCCAACAAAAAGAAGGCCCGAAGATAAATTATTCCGATGAGGATATTAATGATAGTATTTTCATCAAACCTAATAACCTTCTTTTTGAGAATGAGATCAAACCTCAGAATATTTTTGTGACCCAATGGGATAATGTGAAGATATTTTTTCAGACCAATGATGACTCAGTTCTGCCTTTTGATCTCTTTGCGGCTTCGTTTTACTTAGTTAGTCGTTATGAAGAATATCTTCCGTTTAGTGCCGATAATCACGGCCGATTTGAGGCTAAAGAGAGTCTCGCATTTAAAAATAACTTTCTTCAGGAACCAATTATTGACCAATGGGCCTATATTTTTGCTGATATACTGCAAGAGAAGTATCCCGGACTTCATATTCCTAAACGAAAATTCCGGTATATTTCAACTATTGATGTAGATAATGCCTACGCATTTCTTTTTAAGGGGATAAGCAGAACTTTGGGTGCAACTTTTCGTTCATTGGTTAACCTGGATCTGCAGGATAATTTTCGACGTTATAGAACACTGACCAATAAAAGAGATCCTTACGATACTTACGATATCTTTTTTGATACACATCAGAAGTATGGCATCAAACCAATTTGGTTTTTTTTAGTAGGAGATAGCAGCCGGTATGACAATAACGTTTCCCCGGCTAAACAAGGTTATCAGAATTTGATAAGAAGCATTGCCAGGAAGTCGCAGGTTGGAATTCATACTTCTTATGAGACTTTTACAAATGAAAATAAGTTAAAAGATGAAATCCAAAAACTGGAAAAAATAATTGACAGAAATGTATATAAAAGTCGCCAGCACTATTTAAGGTTACATTTTAATAAGACTTATCAAAACTTGATTGCTTCCGGGATAACTGAAGATTATACTATGGGCTATGCTACAAATATTGGTTTCAGAGCCAGTACGTGTACCCCTTTCAAATTCTATGATTTGCAGAATGAAGAAGAAACCGACTTGAAGGTATATCCATTTGAAATTATGGATATTACGTTAAACAAATATAAAAACTATAATGTTACTGAAGCCATATCTTCTATAGAAAGTGTTATAGAGAAAATTAAAAAGGTGGATGGTACTTTTATTAGCATTTGGCATAATGAAGCACTTAGCGATCATGGGCACTGGAAAGGCTGGGAGAATGTTTACCGCGAGATGCTCAGATTTGTTTTTGAAAGCTAATATGGAAGATTTATAAGTTGGCATTTTCAGAAGCAGAAGATAATCTTAAAAACGCTCGTTCTTTTAATCAACATATTAAGATATCAGATACAATGATTTTTGCATTTAATTGATAGTTAGCAATTTCGCATTCTGAATTCTTTGTTCTGAATTCTTATAGATATTAGCCGCTACTTCTGAAACTGCCACATTAAAATACCAGATGCAATATTTTTT
>JBNJFT010000163.1:3698-5488 GCA_051747065.1 Bacteroidota bacterium
CCGGCAATTATATCCCTCTCAGCATCGCCTATGAGAAAAGATGAGTTCAGATCAATATTCATATCTTTAGAAGCGTCAGTTAGCATGCCGGACTTGGGTTTACGGCAGTGGCAGTCCATTATCAAATCCCTGTTAACATCTGGAGCGTTATAATAAGGATGATGCGGGCAGTAGTAAATGGCATCCAGGTAAGCTCCGAAGGCTTTTAAGTCGTCTTTTAGTTTTTGATGGATTCGATGTAATTGATCGATTGTAACTAAATTTCTGGCAACTGCTGATTGGTTTGTAACAACTATTGCTAAATAGGAGGATTCATTGATTCTACGAAGTGCTTCAGGCGCTTCAGGTATTAGTTCCATATCCTTTGGTTTAAGGATAAAGTTTTTTTCATAATTTATTACACCGTCCCTATCGAGAAATATAGCTTTGTTTTTTTTCATAGTTCGTATTATAGCTATAAGCTAACGTTATTCCTCACAAAACTATTTAAAATATTTTTGTTTGCGAAGCTACTTTGAAATATGTTTGCTCAGAAAGATTATTATTTTTGTTGAACTATAATTAAATTTTTTTTATGAAAATAATAATCGTAGGTTCAGCTTATCCTTTTCGGGGAGGGATTGCCGATACTAATGAAGCTCTTTGCAGAGCTATAAACAGAAGTGGGCATCAATCAGAGATAGTAACCTTTCGTTTGCAATATCCGGGTTTTCTTTTTCCCGGTAAAACACAATATACAGATGATCCTAAACCGGAAGGATTGAAAATACATCGCCTGATTAATTCAATAAATCCTTTAAACTGGATTATGGTTGCCAGAAGAATAAATAAGATGAATCCTGACCTTGTCGTTTTTCGTTACTGGCTTCCTTTTATTGGTCCTTCCTTTGGAAGTATTGCCAGAATGCTGAAAAAAACTGTTAAAATAATTGCTATAACCGACAATGTGATACCACACGAAAAACGTCCCGGAGATAAAGTATTGAGCAATTATTTCATTAGTGCATGCGATGGTTTTATAACCCTCTCCAGCAGTGTTAGGGATGAACTCAAAACCCTTGTCAGCAGACCTATTTCCTATTTTCCTCATCCGATTAATGATAATTTGGGAGAAAAGGTTGATAAGCCTGAAGCAAAAAAATATTTAGGACTTGAGGAAGATGTTAATTATTTGTTGTTTTTTGGAATTGTGAGGAAATACAAGGGGTTGGATTTGCTTCTTAACGCATTGGCCGATATTGAAATTCGTGATATGAATTTAAAGCTCTTGGTTGTAGGGGAGTTTTACACGGATATCAGACCATATTTAGACATGATAAAAGAACTGAATCTTGAAGACCGTGTGATTGTGAAGAATGAATTTATTCCCACTAAAGATATTAAGTATTATTTTTCTGCAGCAGACCTTGTTGCTCAGACTTACCATACTGCCAGCCAAAGTGGAATTTCACAAATTGCATATAATTTTGATAGTCCGATGTTGGTGACGAATGTAGGTGGTCTTTCAGAAATGATTCCGCATGGAAGAGTGGGTTATGTGGTTGAAAAAGATCCTAAAATGATAGGGGAAGCAATTCAAGATTTTTATAACAATCAAATGTCAGAGGAATTCATAGAGAACATTAAAGAAGAAAAAAAGCATTATAGCTGGGATCGGTTTGTCGAAAAAATGGTGGAGTTTTATAAAGATTTAATTCTAAAACTGTAAAGTTACCTCTTTCATAATCATCTACAATTTTTTTCTTGAAATCTTCCGTGAAATGTCTTCTCTTCTGAAGTTTTTGAATGTT
>JBNJFT010000164.1:0-4172 GCA_051747065.1 Bacteroidota bacterium
TCGGTAAATGATGGCAAGAATAAATTGAGACGAGGAGAAGTCAATTTCATCGAGATTAAATATAAGATGTGTTTGCTTGCAAGGACTATCCAGGTAATGATCAATTTTTCGCATTAAAGGAAAATAGAATTTGTTTACATCATAAGGCTGTGAAGTCCCTGCTATTTTAAACACTCCCTTATTTAAATCAAATAGCACCTCTGGTGTCCTTTTTGTTTTAGGCACCTCAAAGCAACTCTCTTCTTGCTGGCTTTTTTTCCTGGTATTCAAATAATTTTCATTCATAGGATAAAAATTAACCCAAACAATATAACCTATTTTTTAAAAGAAGTCAAGTAATTGCATGTCTCTACAGGCCAGTAATAATAAGGCATAAGACGTGACTTAAAATCTAAATCAAACCTTTTGGGGTTTCTAAAAAAACATTTTTTTTACATTTTTGTTCAAATACTTAATTTGTTTAATATCAATATTTTACATCGTACGGCCTGGATTTATTACGATAAGACCAATACATAATACCTACTGCTGCCAAAAGAAAAATTATAGCTATACTGAAAGTACCGGAAAACCGGAAAATTTCATAAAAATAGATCCCGATCAAAGGTGCAAAAACACCTCGCATACCTGTCAGAGTCAAATGTACAGACTGATAATTACCGGCTTCCTCGCTGCGGCAGAAATAGGAAGAGCCTATACTCCAGGAAAGCGCCATAGTAGCGGCAAAAATGCCTTTAAATATAACAGCTAAGAGAAGGGTATAATAAATCTGTACTTCCCATAATTCAACAGAAAAAGGAAAGAGTTCGGTTAAACCTGTGAAAAGGATGAACAAAGCCAGGGAAGTATAGGTAAACATTACAAATTTTCTGGGGTCTGTTTTTCCCATCAATTTCCCAAAAACAGGAAGAAGGGCAATGGCCAGAATATTGAATCCATTTTCGTAAAAGGCCACACTGGAATAGTTTAAGTTCAGTTCTTCCTTATAAAACAGTGTTATCACTGCCTTAGTGCTCATAAAGGCAAAACCGTAGAACATAAAACCTATCTCATAATCCCGGTAAGGTTTGTTTGTTTTCAGGATCTCCAGTAAATTTCTAAATGAGCTTTTCACAGAATGAAGGAAGGAGTGTTTAAATGTCTTTTCGCCATCTTCCGTGTAGTCAATTTTTGTGAGAAGAAAAATTGAAAAAACACCTAATATTGCCAAAACGGGAAATACATAAACAAAGGCATAATGGTCAAAATCCAGGTAAATACCATATAGAAATGTAGTTACCAGCATCATTGTTTTATTGACAGATGTAGCAATACTGTATAAACTGCCAAATTTATCGAGCCGGTAATTGTGCTTTAACAAAAGATTAATCGTAGGAAAAACCAGAGGTCTTGAAAGAAAATAGAACAAGAAAATAAACAAAAACAAAAAATGAAAATATTCAGCTTCAGTAATTCCTGCTTCATTCCGGGGAAATAAGAGAAGAAGCAGCAGCGGCAAATGGGTAATCACAGCGACTATCTGCAAAAACCGCTTTTTATTTCGGGACCTCCTCAGGAGTTCATTAAAAATCACTGAAAAAATCAGCACAATTACTGTAAATTGAAACAAAATGCCCAGTTGGTAGCTGGAGCCATTTAAACTTTTAATGAATACAAACTCATTCATTATCAGCGCACCCCGCATCATTCCATCAATTGCAGAATATCCCAGGTGAAGCTTAAACGCTTTTTGTTCTTTGAAATTGAGGTCTTTGCTGAATAATTTAATCATTTGCCACAAACATAAAAAGGTGCCCAAAATTACAAAAAGGCACCTTTAAAAAACATGAATTTTATTAGTTCTCTGTTTCTATGATTCTCTCATTCTCAACACAGGATAAATACTGTTGTTCACTAACAAATACTCAAAGGCATCATAATTAACCAGCCCGAGCATCGACTGAGGTTCAAGGGCTGTAACAATTTTATTGCTATGTAACTGATTTATAGGAATAGCATAATATTCATTTTTGCCAATTTCTTTTTTATAAGGTTGAAGTTGAACCTTTGGAAAATAATTCTCTAAACCTTCATCTACCTGTCTTTTTATATCCTGAATAGCATATTGGCTTACAACATGGCCCTCTGCGGGCTGATACAGATTATAATCAAGATTAAATCGTTTCATCCAGCTTACAAGCTTCTCATCATTCGCAGGGATCAGGTAAGCAGTTGGCTTTGTTACGTCGAGTTTAGAAATAACCTTTGAATGGTATTCTTTCACCTGAAAAACAGTATCATTTCCCGTCTTTATTGACTTTAAGGGATATTTAAGCGATTTGTCTCCTTTTACATGATGCATTCGAATCGCCACCTTTTCCCCTTGTTTTGAATGTTTTAGTTTTTCCCGCGCTTTTTTTACCTCGTTCTTAACTTTATCCTGATTTTCAATCATGAAAGTAATTAATCCTTTCGCTGTTCTCAGCTGACTTTTCGCCCTTCGTTCAAGGTGGTCCACGGAGTCTTTTCCATATTTGCCTTCAACTATGAAAGAAAAAGTATTCAAAATCCCAAAACTCTGCCTTCCATCATTGACATCTACCGTACTACGCCTGAGTCGCTTGCCATTGGGCAAATCACCAAGTGTATATTCAAAAAAACTGTAACCTGCCTCAGTTACATAATCTTCAACAAATGGCAATGCTGAATCATAAAAGAGTTGCTTTAAATTGCTGTCCACATTTTTGTTTGTCATTCCACCCAGTTGGATATCAAAATCTTTTAAATAGCCAAATTCTCTCCAACTGGAAGAATACGGATCATATTCATGCACATCTACGGTTACTTCCGGTGTATAACTCTGAAACACATCATGAACAGCTTTAACTTCAGGAGAGGATATTTCCAGGTGATCGCGATTCAAATCGATGCCATTCGCATTTCTCCGCTGATTTTCATCTCCTCCATCCGGATTAACCTGGGGCATTATCAACAGATCTACATGTTCAATCCATTCGTTATGCTTTCCCTGTAAAATTTCATTAATCAACAAAAGCAGCCCCTCTTTGCCCGAAGGTTCATCCCCGTGTTGTTGAGCAAAAAAGAAAATAGTTAACTTCTCGTTATCAATATTTTCTTTATGTGAAATTTTAACCAGCGGAATATCCTTGCCTTCCACTGATTTTGCAGGAACAGATACTGTAATTAGCTCACTTAAGGAGTCAGCTTTATTAAGGTATTGAATCAATTCTTTATTAGAAGTCAACTGCTTAAACTCATGTGCTTCAATTGGGGCCTGCACTGACAAGGTCTGATTATCAGGTTGTTTCACATCTCTGCATCCAAATAAAAGTAAAAGAACAGAAATTAATATGGCGTAGCGGTTCATAAAAATAACTTTAAGGTTAAACAAAACTATTATCACATACTAATACAAATATGCCTTATCGTTTCCCTTAAAAAAATCGTATTTTTGGGGTAATATTTTTTAAACTTGGCCTTATATTGTTTGTTCAAAGTTTATTTATAAGCTAAAAATTGCAACTATGGAAAAAGAAAAGGAAAAAAAGCAAAAGCGTTATCAACGAATATACGATCAATTAAAGGAATTGGTGCCAAAAAGCAACGATCCTCTGGCCAGGATGTCTACCATTATTGCAGTATTGCATCACAAAATGCAATCCTTTTTCTGGACAGGTTACTACTTTTTGAAAGAAGGAGACCTTGTTGTTGGTCCCTATCAAGGTCCTGTGGCTTGCCAGGTATTAACAAAAAACCAGGGAGTTTGCTGGGCCGGCGTTAATCAGGAAAAACCAATTGTTGTGCCCGATGTCAATGAATTTCCCGGCCATATTGCATGTGATTCCCGTTCAAAATCGGAGATTGTAATCCCTTTGTATGACAATTCAGGCAAAATATTCGGAGTTCTTGATATTGACAGTGACAAACTAAATTCCTTTGATGAAATCGATGAAAAAGAGTTAGCTAAAATTACTGATCTTATTTATTCATAATCTACAACTAAACCTAAGTTATTTGTCTCTTCAAGTCCCTACAAAGAAGATTATAAATTCACTCGATTCAAAAGGCAAAACTTTTCTTTTGACCTTCCTGCTTGTGTTGATACCTATGGTTTCCCTTTCACAGCTTAATTTAGACTATTTCATCCAAAAAGGGAAATACAAACTTTACTA
>JBNJFT010000164.1:4272-5463 GCA_051747065.1 Bacteroidota bacterium
AGGATACAACCCAGGCAATAAATGATCTGGACAAGGCTGTTAAAATTGACTCAAACTATGTTCAACCATACATATACAGAGGTCAGATATATCATTCAAAAGGCCAATATGAAATGGCACTTAAGGATTATAACCTGGCAATCGAAAATGAACCCAAAAACACCCGGGCACTAATCAACCGCTCCATGACTTATAGTGAAATCAATGAGCTCGAAAAAGCAATGGCAGATTTAAACAAAGTCATAGAAACAGATCCTTCCAATTCACTCGCTTATTATAACAGGGCTCTACTCAGAACACAAATTGAAAACTACGACAAAGCAATTGAGGATTACGATCAGGTGTTAAAATACAATCCACAAAATATTTTATCCTACTTTAATCGCGGTATTGTACACATGGAAAAAGAAAGCTATGGTAAAGCAGTAAGGGATTTTAGCCTGGCAATAAGATTTTATCCTGAATTTGCAAAAGCATATATGAACAGGGCTATAGCACGGGAGCGTTTGCAGGATTATGAAGGGGCACAAAATGACAGGGAAAAAGCCCAACAGATCTTTGCCGCCTATCAAAAAAATGAACTCAAACAAATCAATTTTGCCGATACCTCAGAGAATTTCAGGCGTCTGATTTCACTTCAGAACAGCCAAGGTCTGCCAAAACAATTTGGAAATGCAGATCAAACAATAGAACCATTTGGCCTGTATTCCCTTTACTACAAAAATGGCAATACAGATAACATCACGGAAACAATAAGTCAATATCTCAAAGAAGAAACACAAAATCCGTCGTTGGAATTTCTTGATGAAAATTTTGTGTTCGACTATTCAAACAATTCAGAAACCAGCCCGGAGGAACATCTAAGGCAGATTGAAAGACTTAAAGACAGCATTAAACAGAACCCTTCCTTATGGCGATTAAAATACAAAACAGCGCTTCTGGAAAGTTACAGGAAAAATTACAATAGTGCCATTACAGATATGTCAGAAATAATAGACGAAAACCAACCGGAAAATTTTCTGGCCTACTTTTCAAGAGCGAATATCCGATACCGAATGATCGAGTACATCAAAATGATGGAAGATGATTCAAAAATCATTCAGATTGATCTTGACAATAAGTTCATTGAGCAACCAATTACCGAAGAGGTCACGTTTCATGATTATAAGAAAGTTATTGAAGACTACAACC
>JBNJFT010000165.1:0-5436 GCA_051747065.1 Bacteroidota bacterium
AAAAATATCTACAGAACTTTGTAGATTATGTTAAAAAATGTCAGACCCGTAAAACGCTGCAGGGAAAGTTGTAAATTAAAACAAAGGATACAAAAAAGGCTGGAATATTATTACCAGCCTTTTGTTTTTTTATGCATTAAGATTAACTAAATTACATTAAGAAACTAATCAATATACCAGCAGCCACAGCAGAACCAATCACTCCACTCACATTCGGAGCCATAGCGTGCATCAATAAATGGTTGTTTGGATTTGCCTTCAATCCTTCATGCTGAACAACCCTTGCGCTGTCCGGAACGGCAGAAACTCCTGATGCACCGATAAGTGGATTAATTTTATTTTCCTTTTTAAGGAAAACGTTCATAAATTTAGCAAAACTCAATCCTCCAACAGTAGCTATCATAAAAGATAACGCTCCCAATCCGAAAATCATTAATGATTTAGGCGTCAGAAAAATATCTGCTTGCGTAGATGCTCCTACCGTTAAACCTAACAGTATGGTTACAATATCAATTAATGCATTACTGGCAGTATCCGCAAGTCGGCGGGTTACACCGGATTCTTTGAGTATATTTCCAAAGAAAAGCATTCCCAGCAATGGTAACGAACTTGGTGATATATAAGCAGTAAGCAAAAGACCAATAATCGGGAAAAGAATTTTCTCAAGTTTTGAAACAGATCTAGGCGATTTCATTACAATTCTTCTTTCCCTCTTCGAAGTCATCAAATACATGAAAGGTGGCTGAATAACCGGCACTAAAGCCATATATGAGTAGGCAGCAATGGCAATAGGACCTATCAAGTGAGGAGCAAGTTTAGAAGAAAGGAAAATTGCCGTTGGGCCATCGGCACCACCAATAATTCCAATAGCACCGGCCTCCGCAGGATTATATCCTAAAGCTAAAGCTCCAAGGAAAGTTAAGAATATACCAATCTGTGCAGCTGCGCCCAAAAGCATTAATCTGGGATTCGATATTAATGAACTGAAATCAGTCATTGCCCCAATTCCCAAAAAGATCAATGGGGGGTAAATTCCCTGCCGGACTCCGAAATACAAATAATTTAAAACGCTTCCTTCCTGATATATTCCGAGTTGAAGATTAAAACCTTCAGCCTGAAAGAAGGGAATGTTGCCAATAATGATTCCTACTCCAATTGGAATAAGGAGCAAAGGCTCATACTTAAAACGTATAGCCAGGAAAATAAAAAACAAACCTACCAAAACCATGATAAGATGGGCTGAAGTTACATTACCAAAGCCGGAATATTCGTAAAAACCAAGCAACCCGGCCAGGGCCCTCGGATAATTTTTATATTTCTCCCCTCCTAATACGAGTTTTCCGTCTTCATTAACGAAACCCTTCCGCGTTGAAAGGCTGCTGTTTTCAAAGTTCACAACCAATTCATTCTCTGAGTCTATTTCCCATGTACCACGGAAATTACGCTTTGTAGAATCCAGCACTAAGGTGCCATCATGTTCAAACTGTATACCTTTATATCGTTTTACAGTTTCTTTGCTATCTGCATGCTTTTTATAGCCATCGGAATAATTAAGCCATTTTCCTTTAACCAGCTTATCTTCCATATTATCCTGAGAAAAGGAAGAAACAGAAAAAAACAGAATAAAGAGAGTAAAAAATGAAATTATTTTAGAGATATTATTATTCATCATGATCAGATTTTAATATTAGACTTTGCATTATTCAATTTCAGCCAATGTATCATTTTGTAGGACAGAATCACCTTCATTCACTTTAATGCTTTTAATTTTCCCCTCTTTTTCAGCCAACACATTGTTCTCCATTTTCATAGCTTCCATGATCATGATGTTATCACCCTTTTTAATTTCATCCCCTTCTTTGACCAGGATTTTAAAAATATTTCCCGGTAAAGGAGCTTTAACCTGAGTTACCTTACTACTAACGCTTTTCTTAATTTTGCTGTCACTTCTTTTCGTTTCTACCTGTGAACGGACCAGCTTTGGAGTTTTTGATCTAGCCGTTTCTTTCTGTTCCACCTCAACTTCATAAAAGGTGCCATTCACCTCGAGCTTAGCTATATTGTCTTCAAATTCCTTTACTTCAACATCGTAAGAATTACCTCGTATCTTAAATTTAAATTTTTTCATTGTTCTTTACTTTATTAGAAGGTTTAATGTGGCCATTTTCTCAATCCATAAATCTTTGAACTCCAGGGAGAATATCGTTTTCTAACTCGTTGGATTGTAATAACATTACTTTCCGGATCGTGTATTTCATTGTAATATAAATACAAAGCAGCTGCAATAGCAGCAGTTACATCAGCCGATATATGTATGTCATCATCAGACTCGTGAGAATGCTTCTCTTGTTTCTTTTTTCTTCTGTGTTCTCTGCGCGTTTTAAAGTAGACCAATTTTGGTAAATTGGCGA
This sequence comes from Bacteroidota bacterium, assembly GCA_051747065.1. Classification (GTDB taxonomy): domain Bacteria; phylum Bacteroidota; class Bacteroidia; order Bacteroidales; family UBA12077; genus JAGXLC01. The sequence goes on from JBNJFT010000165.1 coordinate 2,412, forward strand.
ATAAGAAGAAAGAAAGCAACAAAGCAAAAAACACGATCACATATCCAATAATTGCAACCGTTACTCCTTGACCGTAAATGGCAGAAAAATCAAATGTTATATCACTAATAAGCCAATTCATAGATAAAAGTCATTTATAATGGCAAATTTGAGTGTTTCTTTGCCGGGTTAACATCTTTTTTAGTTGCTAGCATTTGTAATGCCCTTATAATCCTGAACCTTGAATTTCTAGGTTCGATTATATCATCAATATAACCAAGGCTTGCTGCTTGATATGGATTTGCAAAATAATCCTTATATTCCTGAATCTTTTCATTAAGGAATTTATCTCTTTCCTCCTGATCTTCAATTTTATTAAGCTCTTTTCCATATAAAACCTCTACTGCTCCCTGAGCTCCCATAACTGCAATTTCAGCTGTAGGCCATGCATAATTCATATCACCTCTTAATTGCTTTGAGCTCATTACATCATGTGCACCGCCATAGGACTTTCTCAGTGTTATGGTAATTTTTGGTACAGTCGCCTCGCCATACGCAAACATAAGTTTAGCGCCATGAGTTATAATACCGCCATATTCCTGGTTGCTTCCCGGTAAAAATCCGGGAACATCAACTAAAGTGACTAACGGAATATTAAAGGCATCACAAAATCTCACAAAACGAGCAGCTTTGCGGGAAGAATCAATATCCAAAACTCCGGCAAGATAATTGGGTTGATTTGCAACCACACCTACCGGCATGCCATCAAATTTAGCAAATCCAATTACAATATTCTTCGCATAATGGCGGTGAATTTCAAGGAATTCCCCATAATCTGCAATACTAAAAATGATTTCTTTGACATCGTAAGGTTCATTTGGATTTTCAGGAACAATCTCGTTCAGTGCATCATCCAGTCTGTCAATAGGATCATCACATTCTGTAACCGGTGGTTCTTCAAGATTGTTGGCAGGAAGATAACTTAGTAATTTTCTAAGAAGCAATAAACCCTCTTCCTCATCTTCAACTTTGAAATGAGAAACTCCTGATTTAGAAGTATGCACATCGGCTCCACCCAGGTCAGCGACACTAATATCTTCGCCGGTAACCGTTTTGACAACTTTCGGCCCTGTAACAAACATATAGCTTGTATCCTCAGTCATCATAACAAAATCGGTTAATGCGGGTGAATACACGGCTCCGCCTGCACATGGACCAAAAACTGCTGAAATTTGTGGTATAACTCCTGAAGCAAGTATGTTCCGCTCAAATATTTCAGCATAGCCGGCCAAACTAGTAACTCCTTCCTGTATTCTGGCACCTCCGCTATCATTAATGCCAATTACAGGTGCGCCCACTTTCATAGCCATATCCATGACTTTACATATCTTTTGTGCAAACATTTCTGACAAAGATCCGCCAAAAACGGTGAAATCCTGTGAAAAAACATAAATAACCCTGCCATCAACAGTTCCGGTTCCGGTTACAACACCATCGCCTTTGATTTTTTTCTTCTCCATGTCAAAATTGACACAACGATGAGTGACAAACATATCAAACTCCTCGAAACTCCCTTCATCGAGTAGAATTTCAATACGCTCACGTGCCGTCAGTTTCCCTTTATCATGCTGTGCTTTTATTCGTTTTTCGCCTCCACCCAATTTAGCTTCGGCCCTGGAATCAATTAACTTTTGTATCTTATCTTGTTTACTCATGATGTATATTGGAAATTAAATTTATTTCTTGGTTTTATCTTCACATAATTCAGTTAACACTCCATTTGTTGATTTTGGATGCAGGAAGGCTATATCAAGGCCCTCCGCTCCCTTACGTGGAGTCTTATCAATCAAACGAACACCGTTTTCTTCAGCCATTTTTAGTTTATCTTCAATATTATCGACAGCAAATGCCATATGATGTATACCCTCTCCCTTTTTCTCGACAAATTTTCCTATTGGACCCTCAGGATCAGTAGATTCTAAAAGTTCAATCTTTGTGTCACCTACCTGAAAAAATGCTGTCTTTACTTTTTGATCCTTGACTTCTTCAATATTATAGCATTGAAGACCTAAAACATCTTCATAAAATTTAATTGACTCATCAAGGTTTTTAACTGCAATTCCAATGTGTTCAATATGTGATGGTTTCATTTTGGATATAATTTATTTAAAGTTATAACATTTGGTTTTCTGCAAATTCAGCACTAATATTTTTAGCCTCATAGAAATCTCCTCGTTACTTCCTCTAATGTATTGCTGTTTTGTGAATCAGGCTTCATAATTATGAATTTTCCTGCAAAAGTACCTATATTCATCAAAATACACTAATTATTGTGACTAAAATATTAGGGCATTTCTATTGTTTTTTAACATAATTTAAGTTGCGTAAAATTTTCTGTCTTTATTTTGAAAAATACTCACATTTTTTAAAATTGTTTCTATACAAACAATTAAAAAATGAAAGCTAAAAAAACAGCTTCAATTAGATTTTATGAGGAATTAAATGATTTTTTGCCAAAGGAGAAGATAAAGAAAGATATAGTTTTTCATTTTTTTGATCAACCGACAGTAAAAGATATTATTGAATCATTTGGTGTGCCACATACTGAAGTAGACCTCATTCTTGTAAATGGTAAATCAGTTGAATTTGATTATCACATAAAACCCCAAGACCGTATTTCTGTTTATCCAAAATTTGAAAGCCTTGACATTCAAGAAATAACAAAATTACGACAGCGACCTCTAAGAAATATAAAGTTTATTTTGGATGTACATCTGGGAAAGTTAGCAAAATATCTACGTCTGTTGGGATTTGATACAATATATCAGAATAAAATGGATGACGCAAGCATAGTAAATCAATCTAAAACAGAACACAGAATAATTCTGACCCGCGATATCGGCATATTAAAGCATAACGAAGTTCAGCACGGATATTATGTCAGATCAGACGATCCCAAAAAACAAATCAAAGAAATCATTCAAAGATTCGATTTAAAGGATTCAATTGACCCGTTTTCCAGATGTCTTGAATGCAACGGAGTATT
>JBNJFT010000166.1:0-1276 GCA_051747065.1 Bacteroidota bacterium
CATGGTTGTGTCCACATTGGCTCCATCATTAATGAGCAGTTGGTATTTTTCAGAAGAGAGAATCTCCAGGAGAACTTTTTTCCCTGTTTGCTGAGCATGAGAAGTATCCAGGTGCACAACCACATCTGAAGTCTTTTCATATTGCGGTATCTCTTTGATTCGTCCGTGTGCTGTGTAGTTTATTTTGAGCGGTAGTTTCTCCACTGTTCGTTGTGCCAGTTCGTAGGATTTGATCTTTGCAATTTCATTTTCTACTATAGCCCTTCGCCGGTATCTTCGTATCGGGCGAAGTTCGCTGAGCATGTCCTCCACGCCCCCTTGGTTTCCTTTGTCTTCAAGAATGATTGTGGCAGAGGCGGAATATTGCGGGTTGGTGTAGCGGTTTGTCAGGTAAGCTGCAGCCAGCGAAATAAATAATGCTAAGGCAAACCAGTACCAGTTGGAAAGGAACAGGTAGATGTATTTCCGGAAATTGATCTTTTGTTCCTGTTGATAGAGCTCTTTGTATTCGTTGTCGTTCATTAGTTGTTCAGAAGATTTAAGATGATTGCAGTACTTGATAATACGGAAGATACGGCGCTAAGAATAAACATATAGTCCGAGCTTCGTTCGCGGAAAAGTGTTGAGCGCAGTGGCTTCACGTATATGATGTCGTTCGGCTGAACGTAGTATTCTTCCAGGCCGATCAGGTTTTCGTTGGTAACGTCGATCCGGTAAGTTTTTGAGCCATCGCCGGTTGGCCGGATAACGAGTACTTCCTGCCTGTTGCCGTTGTATGTGATGTCGCCGGCATAAGCCAGTGCTTCCATAACGTTCACCTGGTTGTCCAGGACTTCTTTTACGCCCGGGGCATTCACTTCGCCCATCACCGTAAACCGGAAGTTGGCCAGTTTGGCAATAACCTGCGCTTCTTTAAGGTATTTGTCCGCCTTTTCGGATATCCGCGATTTGGCTGCTTCAATGCTCATGTCTTTTACGTAGATGCTGTCGAGAATTGGCATTTCAATGTATCCGGAATCGGAAACGCTGTAGCCGTTGTAGTACATGCTTTCAGGTCTTACGCTTTGTTGGTTTCCGCCACCGCCGCCCATCATGGGATCGAAGATTTTGTTCACCTCTTCCTCGGAAGTGATTACCCGTATGTAGAGGAGATCCCCCGGCTGAATTTCGTAGCCCGGCTTGTTCTTTTTGAAGGTGCTGTCCATACCGGTTTCAGCAATATCCTGCAAGTAGGTCATCTTCTCGGTAGAACCACACGAGGAGAGGATAACGGCGA
>JBNJFT010000166.1:1376-3157 GCA_051747065.1 Bacteroidota bacterium
TTTTGCTTTCATGGGAAAAAATTTACAGGCTAATATCTTTTACTTCTTTCGTAATTTTTTTCTTGATTTCATTCCAGTCAGTTTGTTCTTTCATTACCGGCATGGGGTCGGATTCCGCATCTTCAAAATAAACCAATGATTTTAATAAGATATATGTATGGTCTTGAAAGTCGTATTTTTTATGGAACTGTTCAATCAGGTATTTTAGGGAATGGTGGTGTAAAATATAAAACAGGTCGATAAAATCCTTCTTTGTTCCACGGGAAACAATTGCTGCAAGTTTCATGCAGGCAATGTCCAGGTGATCTGCAACTTTTATATTCCCTTCATTTATGGTGGTATTGATCATTTTGTATTTATATCCCAAAAAACTCAATTGAACACCATTAATTATTGTATGAAGCGTGTTTTTCTCCTCTGATAGAATTTCTGTATTTCCTATTTGTTTTAAATGGGGTAAAACCTGATCGTTTGTGAAATTTTTACCGGAAAAAAAGTCAAAATCAACAGATTCTCTGTGTTTATATTGAAGAGCCAGAGCTGTTCCTCCTGCCAGATAAAATTCACGAATCCATTCGTTTTCTTTGAGGAAGGAAAAGATTCGTTGTTGTTCTTCGGGAAGAATCGTTATATCAATTTTCCTTTGCATATATTGTTTTCCAGTAATTTAGTGTTCTTTTGTCAAGTCTCCGGCTTTCTGTAGCAATTTTTTTGAAATAAGCTTCGGATACAGATCTTTTTATCCACTCAATATCACTCAACGTACCGTAATTTAATATCCTTTCAATGATAAACTTTGGATATTTGTCTACAGAAAGTTCGTTAAAATCACAGTCCCAGAAGTACTTTCTGAATGATTGTGGCAGTTTATTTTTTTGTTGATTGGTCAATTTGTTTCGGGTTACGGGTTGTTAACCTATGGTTCTATTTTTGAATTGTTGCTTTTTGCCTTTGGTTTTTAGCTTTTAGCCTTTGGCTTTTGGCTTTTGGCCGGGATATTCTTAGCTGGCGCAAGCGTCCGCTTGTGCCTTCACGGTTTAGAAGTTTAGCTGTTTATTTGTTTAGAAGATGATGAAAGCTATACATCAAAAACGTTCACTGCTGCAATTTCGCCCTGCCGACTGCTTTCTGCCAACTGCTTTCTACAGTCACCTCCTCGCTTCATTATAACCGGATACAGCTCCGCCCCGTCAGTCACATTTCGTAAATGCCTGAAAAGAGTAGAAGCCGCTAAGAAAATGGCGTTTAAACCATTTGTCCCACCTTTTTCAAATACGATGGGTTTATATTAACCAGTAAATTTTGCTGGATAGCTTCAATTCGGATAAGCACCTTGTATTTATTGAGGTGCTCGACCATTTCACCTTTTAGTCCTTTCAGGTCACCTTGAGTTATTTCTACATTCGTTCCGAGCTCAAAATTTTCAGAAGTAACCTCATATACTTCCTTGCTGTTCAGTATGTCTTTCAGTGCCTGAATCTGTTTGTCCCGGATCGGGGCAGGCTCTCCTTCGAATTTAACAACAGTTAATACTCCCGGTGTACGGTATGCTTTTTCGAGTTCTGATTTGTCAACACGCACGAAAATGTAAGATCGTATCAATGGTTCGTATGTCCATTTTTTCCTGTCACTCCATTGTTTCAGCCTTTTTTCCAGTGGAAGATAGACTTCAATATGTTTAGCACAGAGCTCCTTTTCCACTCTTTTCTCAAATCTTGGTTTAGTGTATAAAGCATACCAACGCTTATTTCCTGTTCCCTTCAAAGTATTCAAGGTTTTTT
>JBNJFT010000166.1:3257-5420 GCA_051747065.1 Bacteroidota bacterium
GGCGCAAGGTCCGCTTTTGCCTTACACGGAAAATAAAGCAATAGAACAATAAACTTTTATGATATATTTAGATTCAATTTATTAATTTTGGTCATTCATTTAAGTTGCCGTGCTATGCGAAGAACAAAAAAAATATTTAGATTTCTGCTTTTTCCTTTCAGTGTATTATATGGAATAGTGGTTTATATTCGCAACCGACTTTACGATTATAGTATTTTTTCTTCAAAATCATTTCGTTTGCCGATTATTTCAGTAGGAAATATAACCGTTGGCGGAACCGGTAAAACGCCTCATATTGAATATCTGATAGAACTTTTAAAGGATGAATTCAGTGTTGCCACATTGAGCAGGGGTTATAAAAGAAAAAGCAAAGGGTTTCAGTACGTCACAACAGATTCAAGCAGTCGTATGGTGGGTGATGAGCCATTACAGGTCAAAGCCAAATATCCTGATGTTACAGTTGCCGTTGATGCCAACAGGGTGAGAGGAATAAAAAAGTTCCAAAAGACATTGGAGAACCTTGATGTTGTAATGCTTGATGATGCCTATCAGCACAGGAAAGTGAATGCAAATTTTTCAATTTTGCTGATCAATTATAACCGACCGATATACAAAGATTTCATGTTGCCAACAGGTAACCTGAGAGAGCAGGCACTGGAGAAGAAGCGGGCGAATGTCATTATTGTCACTAAAGCCCCGCATGACCTTCAGCCAATACAGCGAAGGCTTATGCTTAGTAAAATTAAACCCTTTCCATATCAAAAAGTTTTCTTCACCACTCTTGAATATGGAAAACCACAACCTGTCTTTGATCTATCTGATGTAGTGAATAATAACGGAGATGAACTTTGGGATGATCAACTCTCTGTCTTATCCGTAACAGGGATCGCTGAGCCAAAATTGTTTGAAAAATATATTTCTGAATATATTTCGAAAAATATTTATTCTATTAATTTTGCCGACCACCGAATTTTTTCTTCTCATGATATTGAAAAGATAAAAAAGCGGTTTGACAGTATTGACAGCGATAAAAAGGTGATTTTTACAACAGAGAAAGACGCCGTAAGGTTGCGCGAAAACAGGCATCTCGACTATGAACTGAAGGCAAAACTGTATTATATACCAATTAAAGTAAAGTTTTTGAATAACCGAACCGATGATTTTAATAAACAAATAATTGAATATGTTAGAAAAAATAAAAAACACAGCTTCCTTTATCCGCAAAAAGATTGATTCAGATCCTGAAGTAGGTGTAATTCTCGGTACTGGACTCGGCGGAATGATTAATGACATTGACATCAAAGAAACCATTGATTACGAAGATATTCCTGACTTCCCTGTTTCAACAGTGGAAGGGCACCATGGAAGATTAATCTATGGAGAAATTGGTGGCAAGAAGATTATTGCCATGCAGGGCCGGTTTCATTATTATGAGGGATATGAGATGCATCAGGTTACCTATCCTGTTCGCGTGATGAAGATGCTGGGAATCAAAACCTTAATCGTTTCCAACGCAAGCGGCGGCGTAAATCCGGATCATGAGATCGGCGATTTAATGATCCTTGATGACCATATCAACTTATTGCCAAATCCCCTTCTCGGGAAAAATATAGATGAGCTTGGCCCGCGTATTGTTGATATGAGCGAGCCTTACGACAAGAAGTTGATTGAAAAAGCCGAACAAATTGCCTCTGATAACAACATCAAAGTACAGAAAGGATGCTATGTGGCGACTTCCGGTCCAACTTTGGAAACACCTAAAGAATATGGTTATTTCCGAATTATTGGAGGCGATGCTGTTGGCATGTCCACGGTACCCGAGGTGATTGCAGCACGGCATATGGGTATTCCTTGTTTTGCCGTATCCATCATCACCGACCTTGGTGTTCCCGGGAAGATAGAAAAAATTTCACACGAGGATGTCCAACGAGCAGCAGAAAAAGTAGAGCCACAGATGACAACACTCATGGAAAAACTTATCGCATCCCTGGATTAAGTTTTTGCGTATTGTGATTGCCCCTATCGGAAAAGAAAAATGTTGCGGTAGTTGTTGCATTGTTGGCTTTTAGCTTTTAGCTTTTGGCTTCTGGCTTTTGGTAGGCAGTTTTTCTTTTTTCATCAATGTGTCTGCTACACTGGCGCAAGCGTCCGTTGTGCCTCCCA
>JBNJFT010000167.1:0-5402 GCA_051747065.1 Bacteroidota bacterium
TATAATTTTGTGTAAAACTATAGAATATAATGAAAGCAATTGCCATAGAAGAATTTGGAGGGCGTGATAAATTACAACTCACCTATTTGGAAACACCGAAACCAGGAGAAGGTGAAGTTTTAGTCCGGATAAAAGCAACAAGTGTAAATCCTGTCGATTATAAATTGCGTGAAGGCTATTTGAAAGGTAGATTGCCTCACCAGTTTCCTATTATTTTAGGATGGGATATGGCTGGCATAATTGAAGGCAGAGGTCATAGTTCCAGAAGATTTGATCAGGGCGAAGAAGTTTGGGCCTATGCCCGTCGACCACTTGTTCAAAATGGCACCTATGCTGAGTATATTTCATTGCCGGAAAGCTATTTGTCCCGTAAGCCTAAGGGATTAAGTTTTGAAGAAGCAGCATCCATGCCATTAACAGGTCTTACAGCCTATCAAAGTTTGTTTATAGCCGGTCAATTGCAATCTGGACAAAAAGCTCTCCTCATAGGAGCTTCCGGCGGTGTTGGCACAATGGCGGTTCAGTTGGCTAAAATTAAAGGAGCTGAAGTTTTTGCCGTATCTGGCGGAAAGAATAAAGAGTATGTTATGAATGAGCTTCAGGCCGATCATTTCATTGATTATAAGAAAGATCAACTGAGCGGGGCGGTTGATGAAAAAGTAGATGTGGTTTTTGATATGGTAGGAGGAGTTCAGTTACAGGAAACTCATAAACTTGTTAAATCCGGCGGAAAAATTGTGTCTATTGCAGGGAAATTCGAAGATATTGCTTTATTAAAGGAAGAAAATAAAACCTTCCATTATGTTTTTGTAGAACCTCATTCCAGGCAATTGGATGAATTGCATGATTTCTATAACGAAGGGCACCTTAACCCCCATGTTAATAAGGTGTTTTCACTAGAAGAGATGAAAAAAGCTCATAGATTAATAGAAAGCGGTCATACAACCGGGAAGATTGCTATTTCTATTTAAAGCTTTTGTTCAGACTCACTATGAAGCAAACAACCAGCTGAATTTTAGCGTTCTAGCAGCAATAACAAATAGATTTGAATAGGCCGGTGTTTTTCTATAGTCAGTGATTTTTCTATCCTCGTATTTCTAAAACTACTTGCTCTCATCCTAAAAGCAGATATAATTTGTTATTATGCTCAAAAAACACGTTATTTGTCAGTCAAATTTATTTAGGAATGCCTTTGTCTCAAAATATTACAGGAAAAAGCAGAGTTATGGAGTTGGGCTCGAACCAGATAAACGATAAGTGGTTAAAAGCTTCTGTCCTTGCCGGTTTATGGGCAGGGATTGAAATTATTGCAGGGAGTTTCCTGCATAATTTGAAAATACCTTTTTCTGGTACTTTTCTTACAATTATTTCTATCATTTTAGTACTGGGTTTCTTTCAGATTTGGCCAAAGCGGGGCATTATGTGGCGCGCAGGCTTAATCACTGCTTTAATGAAATCAATTTCACCCAGTGCAATTATTCTTGGACCTATGGTAGCCATTTTCATGGAAGGGCTGGTTTTAGAGCTGACAATCCGGATGCTGGGAAGAAACCTTTTTGCTTATATTGCGGGAGGTGCTTTTACTTTGCTAAGTGTATTGATGCAAAAAGTTGTCCGCCTTTGGATGATGTACGGATTGGATATTTTTCAGATCTATGAAAATATGTACCAAATGGGAGTTCAACAACTCGGCATTTCCTACTCAAGCCCAACACCAGCAGTTGCAACACTTTTTGCCCTATATGCTACATTGGGTGCTTTTGCTGCATTCGCCGGATACTCTATCGGAAAACGGGCAAGGAAAATGCAAAAAGAAGAATTGCCTCCTTCGAAGGTCGCTTACAATGCAAATTCATGGGAGCAACAGCCTAATAAAACCGGATACTCAACATTTTTGCTGATTTTTCATGTAGTAGCCATTCCTTTTTTACTGTTTCTGCCACATAATAGTTCTCTGATTATTTCAACCTCTGCTATATTCTTGTATCTCATTTTCATTGCATGGCAATATAAACATGCCCTCAAAAGGTTACGAAAGGTACTCTTCTGGGTACAACTGCTTATTATTTTGATTTTAGCCTGGTTTTTTAGTGATGGTACTGTTTCTGGAAGTGGCTTAAGATTAGATGCTTTAGCTGATGGATTTAATATGGTTTTACGCGCCCTCCTTGTAATAATGGGTTTTTCTGCCCTGAGTACGGAGCTTCGTGCGCCGGTTATGCAGCGCCTGTTTTACCGCAGCGGGCTGCGCCAGGTTTATCTTTCTGTTAATACAGCATTTGGGATTTTGCCGGAAGTTGTGGAAAATTTTGCCAGTCCCCGTGATTTTCTGAAAAAGCCTTTTGGTTCTATAGCCTATAGTTTGCAGTTTGTAAATGGATGGCATCAGCAAATAAAGGAAAAATATGCAGAAAAGCGCTAGCAATTATTAGATGAACCCCCATGCGGTAATTGCGAAAGCGTTTATTGTGGGTAATTTCAGAAGTACTGTCTAAAAATCTATAAGAATTAAGAATTCTGTATTCTTCATTCTGTATTCTTTGTAGCTATTTGCCATTACTCCTAAAAAATGCCTATATAGATTGAATAAGTTAACCAAGACCACTTTCTCCACTTAGTCGACTCAATCAACTCAATCCAACTCAATCAACTCCAGTTTTTCTAAATTTATCTTCTACTTCTGAAATTGCCTATCTACTCAGCAGTTAACTGAGGTCAGTTTAAATATTTGCCTCTATTCCTGAATGTGTCTACATACAGATGTTTGACGTTTCAGGTTTAATAAGTCTCTGATCAGAATATTTTCTCGCCCTTTCGCAACTTCGCCTCATCACTTTTCCTGTTCCTTCAAATTCAGACGAATTTGATCATTTTTAAGGTCTTCAAGTGTGTATCCTGAAAGATAACCTTCAATATGAGAATTTAAACCTTCCCATAAAACTTTGGATGCACAGTCTTTTTCAGAAGGACAGTCAATATGTTTAGAGAGGCAATCCACGATATGGAGTCCTGGTTCAAATGCATTGTGAATATCCAGTATGGTAATTTCAGAAGGTTTCCGAGTGAGTTTATATCCACTTTTTTTACCTTTAACAGTAGATATAAGGTCTGAAGCTTTTAAAGTGGAAATAATCTGGTCAAGGTATTTGAAAGAAATTCTTTGGTTTTTTGCTATTTCTTTTTGCAAAATCCCCTCTTTTTCTTCGTGAAGAGCGATCTCCAACATTGTCCGGACGCCATATCTTATTTTAGTACTAAATTTCACCTTTTACGAGTGTTAAGTATTATTTAGGGCTACTTCAAAATTAATTAAAATTGTTTTATTCACATGGATAAGGCCTAACATTTTTTCAGGTGGGCTTAATGAAAAGTCTTTCAGGTTGATTTTGGTTTTCCCTTTGAGGATAATTTTGTCACCGGAATGTTCTGTTAAATAGGAGCAATTTGAGTTGACAGTTCTTGTATTACCTGCTATAGTTAAATCCAGTTTTATTGACGAAAGCAATTCGCCGTCAATCATTTTTTGAAGTTTTGATTTTTCTATTTCTACAATTATCTCAGGATATTCAGAGGCCTCAAGCATTGTATAAAAATCACGGTTCATCTTTTTGTTTTTGCTGTCAAAAGCCTTCACCGGCAATTTAAATGTTGCAGTGGTGCCTGAATAAGATCCATCCTGGTTTTTTCCACAAGATTGTCTCCGTTTCACATTGGAACTGTCATATAAAAATTCAAACTGGTTGACATTTGTTCTACCCTCGATGCTTATTGCCTGCAGACTACAAAACAATGCATTTTCATCGCCATAACTTTTTGAAAGTATGAACAAGCTGCCAATAATTAGAAGGAATATATGTACTGATTTCCATTTCATGAAACATTTATTAGAATTTACAAAGAACAAAGAACACCCTCTTCTCCAATAATAAAGAAAGAGGGTGTTCAATCAACAAACGAATAATTAGAAAGAAATAACTGCCTCCATCACAGCTCCGCTAAACTCACCCTCAGTCAGGTTACTTGGTGCACCTGTCCAGGGATTTGCAAAGTTTTCATTATATTCTTGAGAAACATATTCTAATTTAACGAGAATGTTGTTTGTTAAAAACCAGCCCCCGCCTATGTTCATTCTTGTAATTTCCTTTTCATCAGGCTTAGTTCCACCTTCCGCATAATCTCCATAACCAGAAACTTTGTTATATCGTCCGCCTACGTAGAATTTATCCTCTGAGCCAAATCGATAAATAAGTTCAGCGCCTAACTGAGTATATTCACCATCTTCTCTGTCAGCTTCACCGTTATTACCCATGGTTTTTTCATAAACTCCAAAGAATTCCAGACCATTATACTTGATAAAAGGATTAATCTGGATTGCTGTTTCTTTACTAAAGCCAGGGTTAAATCTACCGCTAAAATCATCTGAAGAAACAGTTGAATCAGAAGCGATGTAGTCCATAACGTTGTAATAACGTGAACCGGCACGATCTCCTCCATACAGGTGGTCGCCGTTATTTGCACCCTGAGCCGAATAGAATGATCCTGTCAGTCGAACTCTGAGACTTTGATTTATTTGACTGTCATATCCTAATTTACCATAGAATGTTGGACTAACGTCTGCTTCTCCCTGATAAAGCCCAGTTCCATATTGAGTGACAGCTTTACTGGCAGAAGGGTTCAAATAACCATTGGTCACTCCTGCTACAACTAAGAAGTCATTTGGTTGGAAAGTTGCTTCAAGAAATGGCTCCGTTGTAAACGCATCCATTATGTAGTTGCCTACAAACGGGTTATGTATGGCATCTGCATTGTCACTCCTTCTAAAGTGAGTGTCACCAAAGTTTGGTTCATCTACACCGGCTCTTATGCTTGTTATATCCATAATTCCAGAGGCAAAATCTTCTTTGATGAAGTCGAGCTTATCTACCTGCAGGAATCCACCTTTTACCCATGCATCGTTGTGGTGACGGGAACTCAGATAAGTTCTGAGGTGCATACGCATACCATCCATTAGCTGAACTTCAATATTCAGATTAGCCGTAGGAAGATTTACGTTGCTTCCTAAAGGTATCAGTTCCGGAGCTCCGCTGGCATTTGAATGATCCAGCCCCTGGAATTGCAATGCAAAATCACCACCTAAGCGTGCATCGATACCATCGAATTCCACTTCATTTTCTTTAGGTGTCTCAAAGACGTTCAGTCCATGAAAACCAGGTTCTTTAAAATATTGCAAAGACCGGTCATTTGTTTTTGATTTTTTGCCTGCTTCGTCATTTTCCGTGGATTGTCCGAAAGCAGTTGAAACGAGTATTAAAAAACTCAATAAAATTCCTAGCTTTTTCATAATTCAATTTTTAGTTTATTTGTTTTTACTTTTTCTATTTATTCTTATTTGTTAACCTACC
>JBNJFT010000168.1:0-5366 GCA_051747065.1 Bacteroidota bacterium
TTTTTGTAGAACTTCTTAGACAGCCTCTATTTATTTGAACCGTTTATTTATTGTTTTCTTCGTTTAATTTTTCTTTGATTTTATTTTCCAACTCCTCGGATAGTTCAGGATTATCTTTTAGTAACGTTTTTACAGCCTCTCGTCCTTGTCCTAACTTTGTTTCTCCATAACTGAACCATGAGCCGCTTTTCTTGATTACATTGTGATCTACGCCAAGATCGATTATCTCTCCAACCTTGGAAATTCCTTCACCATACATAATATCGAATTCTGCTTTACGGAATGGTGGGGCTAGTTTGTTTTTAACGACTTTTACTCTTGTTCTGTTACCTTTGATATTTTCCCCGTCTTTTATTTGTCCGATTCTCCGAATGTCAACGCGCACGGTGGAATAAAATTTCAGTGCATTTCCGCCGGTTGTTGTTTCCGGATTTCCAAACATCACCCCGATTTTTTCACGCAGCTGATTGATAAACATACAGCTTGTGTGGGTTTTGTTGATGTTTGCAGCGAGTTTTCTGAGGGCCTGGGACATTAAGCGTGCTTGCAATCCCATTTTGGAGTCGCCCATATCTCCTTCCAATTCTGCTTTTGGAGTTAATGCTGCTACAGAGTCGATAACTACAATATCAACAGCTCCGGAGCGGATCAAATGGTCTGCAATTTCCAGTGCCTGTTCTCCATTATCCGGTTGTGAGATAAGAAGGTTTTCGACATCAACCTCAAGCTTTTCAGCATAAAAACGGTCAAATGCGTGTTCTGCATCAATCATTGCAGCAATTCCGCCCTGTTTTTGGGCTTCTGCCATAGCGTGGATAGCCAGAGTTGTTTTACCGGATGATTCCGGGCCGAAAATTTCTATAATTCGCCCCCGTGGGTAACCGCCTACACCAAGGGCCATATCCAGTGATAAGGATCCGGAAGAAATACTTGGAACATCTGCAATGGCTTTGTCTCCCATTTTCATTATTGTTCCCTTGCCATAACCCTTTTCAATTTTGTCAAGTGTCAATTGAAGAGCTTTCATCTTTTCATCATCGACCTTTTTATTTGTGTTGGTCTTTTTTTCCTTCTGATTTTCTTGGGCTTTAGTGGTTTCCTTTTTATTTGTTTCTTTAGCCATAGGTTATTTGAATTTATTTAAAACACTGTTTCTGTAAAGGTAAGAAGTTTGTTAAGAAATCTTTTGTTTTGATTGAAAAGATTTTTTTGCATTTTATCAACAATCGTCGATAACTGTATTTGGAACTGTTGAGTGATTTTATGATGTGTGTTTTATTCATGTCCTTCTATCTACATACTACTGTGGATGAAGATTTCATTTTGATTTTTGAAAAGTCAATTGTGACAACCAATTTCTAATATCTGTGAATGTGAGCTAATTAAATTTTTTAATTTTTTTTTTGAAAAATAGGAATTTAAAAATTATCTTTAACCACTTTACAAGAGTGAAATGTGTCTAAAAATTATGAATTGGCACAAAAAAGTGATTGTTTTGTTTTATCTTATTTGCTCTTTGTTATAAATAGGCAAGAATAAATTGATAAATAAATAAAATACCAAATGAAGAAACAAAATTCAACACATAAAAAGAAGAAGTCTAATCAATCAGAAAAAACAGGCAATAACCATTTGCTTGTTTTATTTAATGATGAGATCCATGACTTTAGTTATGTAATTGAATCTTTGGTTGAAGTTTGTAATCATGATAATGTGCAAGCTGAACAGTGCACTTATCTGGCTCATTATAAGGGGAGATGTGAAATCAAACAAGGATCTTACGAAGATCTTAAACAAATGAAGCAAGCCCTTGTTGAGAGAGAGCTTCAGGCTGAGATTCATTAAATATAGAGTTAATTTAAATCTGATGACACTTACCGCTATTATTCTTTTTATCCTATTGGGTATTTTTCTTTTTCTGGTAGAATTTTTACTTGTTCCCGGAGTCACTATTGCAGGTATTGCAGGTTTTATTCTTGTTGCAGGAGGTATATACTTTGCTTATGATTCATTGGGAACCCCGGAGGGACATTATGTTCTTGGCGGAACATTGATGTTTTCTTTTTTGACTATTTATTTTTCTCTCCGTTCCAGAACATGGAACAAATTGATGCTCAATTCTACCATAGAAGGTAAGGTTTCCTCCTATACAGAAGATAAAGTTCATATCGGTGATGAAGGAATTACTGTCACAAGGCTGAATCCGATGGGAAAAGTTTTGATCAATGAAGAATTTTTAGAGGCTAAATCAAATGGACCATATATCGAACAACAGAAAAAAATTAAAGTGATCAATATTAAAGATTTTAGTGTTATTGTTGAACCAATTGAAAAGTAAATTCTAAATATTTTAAGTTATGGGAACATTAGGAACGTATATTATTATAATTATTGGAGCGATAGTCGGATTATGGATTATTCTTTATTTTATCCCAATTGGACTATGGTTTTCCGCATTGATTTCAGGAGTTAGAATATCGCTGTTACAGCTTATTTTAATGCGCTGGAGAAAAGTGCCACCGTCAGTGATTGTAAACGCAATGATCGAAAGTAAAAAAGCAGGTTTAACCTTATACCGGAATGATCTAGAAGCACACTATCTTGCGGGAGGAAGAGTCCCGGATGTAACTCATGCTCTTGTTTCGGCAGAGAAAGCCAATATAAATCTTGATTTTAAAATGGCAACTGCTATTGATCTTGCCGGAAGAGATGTCTTCGAAGCAGTGCAGATGTCAGTAAACCCGAAGGTTATAAACACCCCACCGGTGACGGCTGTTGCGAAAGACGGTATTCAGCTTATTGCAAAGGCAAGAGTAACCGTTCGTGCTAATATAAAACAACTTGTTGGTGGAGCAGGAGAAGATACTGTTTTAGCCAGGGTTGGTGAAGGAATTGTTTCATCAATTGGTTCATCCGATTCGCATAAAGCTGTATTGGAAAATCCCGATAGTATTTCAAGAGTTGTTCTTGAAAAAGGGCTTGACAGCGGGACGGCATTCGAAATTCTTTCAATTGACATAGCCGATATGGATATTGGTAAAAATGTGGGTGCCGGCTTGCAAATTGACCAGGCTAATGCTGATAAAAATATTGCCCAGGCTAAAGCTGAAGAGCGAAGAGCTATGGCAGTAGCTGAAGAACAAGAGATGACAGCTAAAGCTCAGGAAGCTCGCGCTGCAGTTATTCAGGCAGAAAAGGAAGTGCCCCAGGCTATCTCAGAAGCCCTCAGAAATGGAAATATCGGTGTAATGGATTATTACCGGATGAAAAATATACAGTCAGATACTGAGATGAGGGATTCAATATCTAAACCTCACGACCGCGAGGATAGCTCACAATATGATACCGATCAGAATACACCTGACGATAAAGAGTAGTAGGAACTAATAAACAATTCAAGAAGAGACTGGAGATATTCTTCAGTCTCTTTTTCGTTAATAATTTTACAGATAATTTTGGGATTGTTCAGCATTTTTATATTTTTGCAAAGCACTTTGGAGAGATGGGAGAGTGGCTTAATCCACCGGTTTGCTAAACCGGCGTGCCCTTAATAGGGTACCGGGGGTTCAAATCCCCCTCTCTCCGCCTTGAAGATTTTATTAGCCGCTGTTAGTTAATTACTCACAGCGGCTTTTTATTACCTACCCAAATACATAAGTTTTCTTAAATTTTGAATAGTTGAGTGCAAGAATGCTTGAATGTTTATTGACAACTGATATCATTTTATCATGTCTATAAAGAAATGATGAACGGATAGAATTGTTATATTGCAAATTATTAAATTAGCTATTATTATTTGGTTTCGGTTAAAGACATTGAGTGTAAAATTATTGATTTGAAAGTAATTCTATGAAGAGACAAAACCATCAATTTTCCCCACGGACGAAACAACTATCGAAGTTAAAGAAGGCTTCTGTTCCACCATTAAGGATGTTATCAAAAATGGGAAATTTTCTTCATCCGGCCAGAAATAATAATCCTTTAATAATAAGCGGCAGTCCAAGAAGCGGAACGACCTGGGTTGCCGAAACAATAGCCGAGATTTACAGAAGCCGGCGGATTCTATGGGAACCATTGCAGGAGAGTAATATAGATAAAAAAGGATTTGGTTTTTCTAAACGCCCTTATATTGATGAATCAAGCGCACAAACTAAAATTGACGATTTTTTCTCCTCATTGCTACAAGCAAAACAAGCCAATCCTCATCTTTTACGCTTGAGAAAATATCCGCTGAAACAGCTTTTTTCTCTTTTACAAAATCAGAATCTGATTATTAAGTTTGTTCGGGGAAATGGTGTGGTCGGATATCTAAGGAGACGGTTTTCCATTCCTGTGCCGCTGATTATTGTACGTCATCCGTGCGCAGTTATTGCATCGCAATTGAATATGGGACGCTGGGAAGACCATCCGTATATAGACAATGAATTCCTGCGAAAAAAGCCAACTATTCAGGAGCATATAAATTACCATGCCCCCCTGGCACAGAGATTAGCTATGACCTGGGCGTGCGATGTGTTAGCTGCAAAAGAAAATAAGGAAAATCTGCATATTGTTTACTACGAAGATATCGTCACTAATGGTCCGGAAACTCTGCTGCCTGTTTTTCAGTCTTGGGGCTGGAGTGATACACCTAAAAAATTGGAAAAATTACTTGGGCGGTTTAGTTCAACAACCCATAAATGGTCCTCTCTTGATTCTAATGAGAACAAACTCACTAGATGGATGAAAGAGTTGGATGCCGGGACAATTGAGGAAATTCTGAGAACAGTACATTCATTTGGTGTTTCCGATTACATAGATGATCCACTTCCTGTTATGAAATAATTTTTGTAGTTATACTGATAAGACTTTATCCAACAAGATGATTGCTATTTACTTAGACTGAACTGTTTTTAATCTTGCAAAACACCTTCTTTAATCTTTCTGTCATTTCGTATAAATCCATCTTCTATTCTGATAATACGTTTTCCGTAAAGGGCTTGTTTCTCCGAGTGGGTTACCTGCAGAATGGTCATCCCATTCTTATTAAGTTGAGTAAGCAGATTCATTATTTCTTCACCTTGCTCAGAGTGTAAGTTCCCGGTTGGCTCGTCGGCGAGCAGAAGTTTAGGTTCCGCAACAATAGCCCTTGCAATACCGACTAATTGCTGTTGCCCTCCGGAAAGCTGATTGGGGAATAAATCCTTTTTAGCAACAATGTTGAAGCGATCAAGAATATCAGCTACCATACTTTTTCTTTTCGCTCCTTTAATGCCTTTGTATAGTAAAGGTGTTTCAATGTTCTCATAAACTGTCATTTCATCTATTAAATGATATGCCTGGAAGATAAAACCGATGTGATTTCTGTGGTATTGAGTCCTTTGTTT
>JBNJFT010000169.1:0-5328 GCA_051747065.1 Bacteroidota bacterium
TATTCTCATCCCTTTATCCTGAATACTTGACTATCAATACACTTTTTGTAGCTTATATTAATGATGATTGCCTCATGATTGCTGCAAAAGGTTCCTAAACTATACAAAAACCCCGTCCTTCAGAGTAAGCTTACGGTCTGCTTTGTCTGCCAACTGGTTATCATGAGTGACAATAATTATCGAAGGATTGTATTTGTCTCTCAATGAAAAAAACAGGTTATGCAATTCCTCTTTATTCTTTGTATCCAGGTTTCCGGAAGGCTCATCCGCAAGTATAACTGAAGGTTCATTGACCAAAGCACGAGCTACAGCAACTCTTTGTTGCTCCCCTCCTGACAATTCATTGGGCTTATGATCCAAACGATCGTCCATTCTCAGGAAACCCAATATCTCTTTCGCCTGTTTTTCAGCTTCGCCACGAGTTTTTTTAGCTATGAAAGCGGGTATACAGACGTTTTCCAATGCTGAAAATTCCGGAAGCAAATGGTGAAACTGAAATACAAATCCAATTTCCCGGTTCCGAAAGATAGCCAGTTGTTTCTCTTTTAAATCAGTTATTTTGGTATCGCCAAAATTTATCTGCCCGGAATTTGGGCGGCTTAATGTCCCCAATATTTGCAGAAGTGTTGTTTTTCCTGCCCCGCTTGGCCCTACTATAGAAACAATCTCTCCTTTTCCAATACTGAAATCAATATCCTTTAGAACCGTTAAGTCACCAAAGGACTTAGTAATGCCTTTTGCTGTTATCATAGAAGAATTTTTATCCGGTTTAGAAAGGTTAAAATTAAAGAAAGTTTATCATTTGTTTAGAAAAATCAATCGGATTTATCGAAAAGATACTTGTAATCCAGGTAATATGATATTTTAACCGAGAAGCTGTTCTGCATTTCTGTAGAATTCAAGGTGTTATCTAAATTATCAAAGAAATCATAAAAGTTATTATCTGAGATGTATTCTCTCTCATGAATGTTGTTTTTCCATACCAGTTTCAGAAAACTTCCGGGTGCAAAATTCCATGAATACATTAGGTCTACAGTAAAGACATTGTAATTAAAATCTCTGTTTTCGTCATAGGTTGAATTATGAGTCAGATCTCCGTTATCTTCCAGGTTATAATACTTGTCATAATCAACCTGTGACCAGTAATGACGTGCATCCAGGCTAATCCATGACTTGTTATTGAAAATGAATGAAGTGTTTAGGCTATTTGTGTATGTTTCGTTATCTCTGCGGCCAAAAATAATATTGTTGCCTTCTTCCTTTGAAAAGTGAGTTACATAGCCTTTTTCATTCATTTGTTTTTCGTACCTAAATTCATAAACGATTAATAACTTGTCGCCTATCCTTATTCTGGGACTCACAGAATAAAAATACCCTTCTCCGAATTCCGAATTGTAACCGGTACGAAGGTCTACTGCAAGAGGCTTTCGGTAATCTGAAGATAACCAGATATTGCCGTCAAAATATTCCGGCCTGTCGAAAACTTTCCCTTCAACCCTTGGTTCAAAGTAATCGTGCTTTTCTGATGGCCTGTATTGAAACCCTGAACCAACATAGAGATGATTTTTAAAGGTTAAACGATAATTTCCGTGAATGTTAAAATCGGAAAATTTTCTTGGATTGTAAAGACTATTATATTCAAAGGCAAGGCTACCGTTCCAACTTAGTAGATACCCCGATGGCTCATACATTCCATAATCAAAATTCATTCTATGGTTGAGTTCATTGTTTTTTCGCAGGTAACCAAGAGCATTGTGATCGTATGTATCAGTCAGAAGGTTAAGATTATAATTGGCTTTAAAATTGCCACTGACCTTTCCTATGCTTGCATCCACTGATTGGCCGGTGGTTAAATTATCTGAAGAGGAATCCTTTTGCATGCTGTAGGCTGCATTGCCCCATAGAGCATAGTCATTCTGTTTATCTGATGCTTTGTATGCCGAACCAATAACATTTTCAAGTTTGCCATTCGAGGGTTGCATGTAATTTGTGTTAATAAAGTTTACATAAGAGTTTTTCCCGAAATTTTTATCAACAACCATGAGGTTATAATTTGTAACCGGCTGGGTTAGTATTTCTCTATCATTTCCAAGAGAATCCTCTACTGTAGCATTTGTTTTTCCTGTTGTTGCATTGAAAAAACCAAGCCCCAGGCCGTCCTGGTTTCTTCCTGATACTTTTGTGGCATTTAACAAATTAGCCTCTTCCGGATTGTTCACTATTTCCTCTCCCTCTCTTAGTTTTCCCTGTACTTCATTGTATTCAGAAGGTTCATCCCCAATACGCCTTGAATAAAACAAGCCCGCTTTATTGAAAAGTTCTGTCCCTTCTTTAAAAAACTGGCGTTTTTCACTGTATTTTACTTCATACGGAGATAAATTCAGCACTGTCTCATCAGACTTTTTCTGTCCGAAATCCGGGATAAGGATCATGTCAAGTGTAAAACTTTCATTAATCCCATATTTTAAGTCCATACCTGCAGAATATTCATAATCCATCTTTCCATCATGTGGAAAAACATAACCGGAAACATAAGGATATAAAGATAAACGAATGGGGGGTTCAATATTGCGAATGTTCAATAATTCACCATATTGATTTCCTTCATTATCTCTCTTTCTGTTGACAAAGCTCCAACTGGAAGTTTCTCTTTCGCGCCTTAACAAACGCCAGAAATTGATGCCCCATTTTTGTATTTCTTCATTTGGGAACCGAATAGCATCATAGGGTATTTCCATTTCAACCACCCATCCTGAATCGGTGATACTTACCTTACTTTCCCATACTGCATCCCATTCCCTGTCCTCGTTTCCTGGTGAGATTTTTATATCACTCTGGACATTTGCTGCAGTTACTACAAATTTGAATATATTTTTCCCATCATTATAAGGATTCAGGGTAACCCAAAATTTATCAGCATTAACATTTTCATCATCTCTTTTGCTTAATCCGGTGAGAATACTATCCGGGTTATCTTTAAGAAATGCTCCAAAATAAATGGCTTTATCATTATAGACTGTTTTTACCTTTGTGTTATAATCTGACGGGTCTCCCATAGAAGGAGAATAGTTTGAAAAATTCCCGGCAGCAGGTGCATCTTCCCACCCCGGCTCATTTAAATGCCCATCTACAGTAATTTCTCCTTGTATTTTCGTTGCTTTAAGTTGCTTTTTGTCAGGAGTTGTATCTGATACGGATAATGCCGCAATAACGTTTTCTCCATATATGCCGGTTGGAATGAATAAAATTCCGAAAAATGTCAGTGCTAATAAGCGTATCTTCTTCATCGAAATAGAGTTTTATTTTTTTTGATCAAATAAGGTCCAACGTAATATCAAGGTTTATTAAGTTTCGGCAAAAATAAAAAAATATTGGCCAAACACCCTGTTAGCCTGTTTGCTTAAGCAGATACTTGTAATCCAGGTAATATGACACTTTAACAGAGATGCTGTTATTCATTTCGTCTGACTGAAACGTATTTTTAAGATTGTCTATGAATCCATTGAAAGAATCATTCTCTATTTCCCTGCTTTCCACGATATTGTTTTTCCACATCACTTTTAAGAAACTTCCCGGAGCAAAATTCCATGAATAAGTCAGGTCAACGTTAAACGCATTGAAATTAAAATCATTGTTAGCACTATAACTGTCATTGCTTTCCAATTCTCCGTTTTGCTGCAGGTTATAGTAACTTTTGTAATCGACTTGCGACCTGTAATGCCTTAACTTAAGGCTCAACCATGTTTTATTATCGAATATGTATGACCCTTCGAGGCTATTTGTATATGTTGTTTTATTTCTTTTGCCAAAGATAATAGAATCGCTATCAGGATAATAATCTGTTACATAACCTCGCTCTTTTGCTCTGTAGTCATATTCAAATTTATATTGCAACTGTATTTTATGATTCATCCTGAATCTGGGCCCAATCTGATAAAAATATCCATTCCCAAACTCTTTTCTTATTCCACCTCTCAGATCAAAAGCCACCGGTTTTCTATAATCTGTTGAAATCCAAGTGTTTAAATAGTAAAACTCCGGGCGTTTAAAATGCCTGCCCTCTACCCGTGGCTCGAAAAAGTCATTCATCTCAACCGGGCGGTATTTCGACCAAAAACCTACAGAGATAAAATTTGAAAAAGTACCATGCCCACTCGCCACAATATTAAAATCCATAAATTCCCTGGGGTTATATAAATTGTTGTATTCAAAACTCAACCGTGTATTCCAATTAAGAAAAAGATTCGAAGGCTTGTATTTGCCATACTTAAAAGTCAGGCGATTTTGCATTTCGTTATTTCTTCTCAGATAGCCAAGTGCATTATGCGTATAATCATCCGTCAGCATACGAAATCGGTAGTTCATTTTAAAATTACCGCTTATTTTTCCAATTCTGGTATCAATACGTTGCCCTGAAATTATATCACCTGAGGCAGAATCTCTTTTCATACTATGTGAAGCATTACCCCATACTGCAAAAATATCCCCCGGTGTTGAAATTTTATAGGCTGAACCGGCTACATTTTCATAAGTGCCATTGGCAGGTTCATAATAGTTTGTATTAATCAGATTAACATAAGAGTTCTGACCAAAGTTTTTATCTGCCACAAGAATATTATAATTGGTGAAAGGCTGTGTTTCAATCTTTCTATTTCCGGTAGAATCCTTTACTTTAGCAAAGGTTTTTTCCGACATTGCATTAAACAAGCCCAGCCCCAGGCCATTATCATTCCTTCCGGATATCTTTGTTGCATTAATAAGACTTCCTTCTTTCGGATTTTCAACAATTTTTTCCTCATCAAAATTGCTCCTCACATTTTGATATCCGGTTGGCTCACCTCCCACCCTTCTGGAATAGAACAATCCTGCTTTGTTGAATAATTCAGTACCTTCGGTAAAGAAAGGTCTTTTTTCATTGTACTTTACTTCGTAAGGCGACAGATTTAACACTGTTTTATCTGATTCCTTCTGTCCAAAGTCAGGAATAAGGATCATGTCTAAGGTAAAGCTTTCATTAATTCCATACTTTAAATCCATTCCTGCAGAATAGGTATAATCAGTGTTATCTTTTTCAGGATAGACATAGCCTGAGACATATGGAAATAAAGACAAACGCAGTGGCGCCTCTATGTTTCGAATATTGGTTAGCTTACCATATTGGCTGCCTTCATTATCTTTGGATCTGTCCACTGTGTTCCATGATGAAACCTCTCGTTCACGGCGGACACGTCTCCAGAAATTCACACTCCACTCTTGCATATCATCTTTTGGAAAGCGAATTGCATCATACGGAATGCGCATTTCAACAACCCAGCCTGAATCAGTTAT
>JBNJFT010000170.1:0-5263 GCA_051747065.1 Bacteroidota bacterium
TTGATTTATAGGAAGTCGCTCAGCTGTGCCATCATATTTTCCAAGCCTTGGCTCCACAATTTTTTCCGTAACCCATGTTCCAACCAATACTACCAAAAAACTGGAGACAAACATGAAATAGTAGTTAACAGCCGGGTTTACTGAAATATCCGGTCTAATGATCTGTGCAGCTGATTCTGAGATTCCTGCAAGAATAGGATCAATTGAACCTATAAAGAGATTGGCAGCAAATCCGCCGCTGACACCACAGAAAGCGGCTGCTAAACCGGCCATCGGATGCCTGCCTAGTGCATGAAATATCATTGCCCCCAATGGTATCAAAATAACATAACCAGCTTCGGAAGCAAGATGCGACAGGATACCCGCTAAAACGATTGCTGCTGTTATCATTTTAGGCGGAGCGCTCAAAACCAGTGAGCGAATCATAGTGGTGAATAAACCTGAACCTTCAGCTACTCCGATACCTATCATTACAACCAAAACATAGCCCAGTGGCGGGAATGTCAGAAAATTGTCAATAAGATTGGTGTACATCCATCTTAGCCCGTCACCACTCACGAGGCTCTTTGCTTTGATAACGGATTCGTCTACCGGATGAACTGCCTGTGCCTCCATTGCTGAACCTATCCATGATATGATAACCACCAAAAGAGCTAACAATGCAAAAAGTGTGGCCGGGTGTGGCAATTTATTCCCTATCACTTCAACATAGTCTAATGCCCGCTGGAAAATTTTTTTAGACAGAACTCCCGCTTTTAGAAAGATTTTCTTCATTTGCTTTACTTTATAAGGTTTACTATTTGTTTTTATTAATATTTAATGCCTGGTGTTTATTAAGCTGGTTAGAATATTTAATTTTTACTGTTTATGGCGATTTTGTTTGTCTTTACTATGCAACCAATATGGTGGCATTCAATTTAAATGAGTTGCAAATATAAAAAAATCCTTAAAATACGGGAGATGGATTAAGAAAAACCGAATATGTTGTATAGTATTTCGCTCTATCATTTATCGCAAGCTAATGTTATCAAAAAAAGTTTATATCCCGTAAAACGGACTAGTATGAGGTTGGGTGTGGATATCTGACTCACCACGATGAAAAAGGTGCATTAAATTGCGCTTTCACACTGTCTATGAAAGACGGTGAGGGCAATGTACTGGCATCCGATCGCCTGGTCCATATTATGGCAACTTCCCGTGTAAGGGATTCGGAACTCAACCTGATAACCAATACCGAAACTGACGAAACGGATCATAACAAGCGTGAAATTCATATAATGCTCCCTCCACAAGATATGGAAGGAAACACTTCACCTGTGCCGGGAACTGGTCACGGATTTTTACACCTTATGTTTGAAGAGTAGATGTTCTGAACTAAAGAAAATAGATAAAAACTACCACTAGAACAGTAACCAATTCTTTGAATGAATTCCGGTTACTGTTCTTTTTGAATATTGTCATATTGTTGCATTGTTCTATTGTTATATTGTTGCTAAAATTAAAAAAAGCCCCCGATAGCTCCTTTTGTTCCAAAATTGTCTGTTTAGTATAAAAACAGAAATAGGAGGTTTTGCCCCGACACCTTGAATAGTTGATAATCTGTTAATAATTCAACATGATATATAATTCTCTTTAATAAAATAATTTGCTTTCTTTATCCCTAAAAAGAAACATCATGGCAGGTAAAGAAACAACATCGCAAAAACAAAAAAAAGTTCCATACTATCGCAAGCCAGAAGATCTTACTATTGATGAATGGCAAGCCGCCCTGCGAAAACAATTTGCTGCCGAACAGGAATTCGATATAGAGAACATAGGCGATCACCCTGTATTTTCAGACTTTAACGTTTTTAATCCTAAATCAGAAAAAACCTACAAAGTATCCATCAGGGACAATGAAAACAGCCATAATTTCTGTTCTTGCCCGGATTTTAGAGTTAATGGACTAGGCACCTGCAAACACATTGAAAACGTACTTCTACGCCTAAAAAACAAAAAATCAAACTGGAAATATTTTAACCAAACCCAACCTCAATCCTACTCTTCATTAAGTATATTTTATGGAAAAGAAAGAAACTTGCGACTGAAAGCTGCAGGAAAAAACAGAGAGGAAATAAAACAATTATTCAAACCCATTACTGATAAAGAGGGCTTCATTCAACCCGACCAACTATCAGTAATTGATAAATACATACGCAAAGCCACGTCAATAGATCCGGATTTTAGAGTTTATCCGGACGTCTGGGAATATATTCAGGGGCATAAAGAACAATTGGAAAGAGAACAACTTACGAATAAACTTTTCCCAAAAGGCACAAAGGGCAAGATATTCGACGATCTTATCAACGGAAACTTATATCCCTATCAGAAAGAAGCGGTACTAAAAACTTTTAAAGCAGGACGTATTCTAGTAGCTGATGAAATGGGGCTTGGAAAGACCATCCAGGCTCTTGCAGCTGTTGAACTCTTCGCCCGTTATTCGCAGGTTAAAAACGTACTGATCGTATGCCCCACTTCCTTAAAGTATCAATGGCAGAAAGAAATCGAAAAATTTACAGATCGAACTACATTAAGAGTTGAAGGACAGATTCACAAAAGAAAAATGCTCTACCGGGAAAAAACGTTTTATAAGATCATTAGTTACGGGGTTACCCGGAATGACATAGAATTCATTAATAGCGCATCACCTGATTTGATTATTCTTGACGAAGCACAACGAATCAAAAACTGGAAAACAAAAACGGCACAAGCTGTCAAGAAAATACAGTCACGTTTTGCAATCGTGCTGACCGGGACACCGCTGGAAAACAGGCTACAGGAACTTCATTCAATAGTAGAATTCATTGACATGTACAAACTGGGGCCATTATTCCGATTCCTGGATAATCATGAAATTACTGATGAATCAGGGAAAGTCACTGGCTATCAAAGATTAAAATCAATTAACAAAACCCTGGAGCCTATATTGGTCCGGCGAACCAAAAAAGAGATTATAGATCAGTTACCGGGCAGAATTGACAAGAACTTTTTTGTAGAGATGACAAAAGAACAATGGAACGATCACCAGGCCTATTATGAGACAGTATGCCAACTAGTGAATAAATGGAGAAGACAGGGTTTTCTGAATGAAGAAGAAAGGCAAAACCTGCTAATCAACTTGTCATGTATGAGGATGACAAGTGATTCAACATATATCCTCGATCAAGAAAAACGGCACGACGTTAAGATCAATGAACTCATGGAACTTCTGGAAAACGTGATGGAAAACAAAGATAATAAAGTAGTGATCTTCAGTGAATGGAAGAAAATGTTTGAGCTTGTCATTCAGGAGCTCGAAAAAAGAGGGATCGATTATGTTTACCTGAACGGTGACCTCTCAACCAAAGAAAGAAAACGAATCATCAACAGATTTCACGAGGAGCATAAACTAAAAATATTCCTGTCCACAGACTCGGGTGGACTTGGCCTAAACCTTCAATCTGCCAATGTCATAGTTAATCTGGACCTACCCTGGAATCCGGCAAAACTTGAACAAAGAATAGCCAGAGTATTCCGACTAGGACAAAATCAACATGTATATATTTATAATTTTATTTCAAAATACTCCATTGAACATAGAATATTCCACTTGTTAGCCTTCAAAAATTCAGTTTTCAGCGGCACATTAGACGGAACAAAAGATAACGTAAAAGTGGATGAAAAGGGTTTCATGGAAACTGTTAAAAATTTAACTGAGGTAAATCCGGAAAGTGGAAAATCTCATTTTCCTAAAATAGAAAAGACTTTCGAGTCAGTTACAGAGGAGGAAAAGAAAGAAAATGAACGTCATCCCGATGGAAATGATCAAGAAAGTAATCCGGATCGCCAAAATAAAGACCCAAATCTTTTAAATCAAGCACATACCATTCAAAACCCCGACAAGAAAAAGGAAAACCTCTTCAAAAAAATCAGAAGAGGTGTCAAGAAATTTTTTAAACGATTTATTTGAGTTATAACCAAAGACAGCCGAAATCTTTTTGCTTTAATAATTCATTCACCTCCTGCTTATTAAAATAATCAGGATCAAATTCACCACCAAGCCAAATAAGCATCCCTTCATGCTCCTCATGGTCAGGGTCGGATATTATATTCAGTAATTCCTCATATCCTCCAATCCCGCCACAATCTTCAGGAGGACAATTTCTTTTTCCCCCAATACATCTTGGAATCTGCTTTTCGCCATCTTCTTTTTCAATAATTTTCTCCAGACGAATTTCATGTTCCCAGCCATCTCCAAAATCATATTCATACAGAATATTTTGATTTTCAGTGTATAATATATCTTTCAGTCTTACAGACCCGGAATCCATTGTATCTTCTACCTCAAATTCTGCTGGGGCATATTCAAATTTTTGATCGGCAAATAAGTGCAGATGAGAATTGGTCCACCCCATTGTGGTCTGAAGTATTCGATGTAAATCCACAAGCAGTATCCCGGGTTCAACCAATATCCTTCTCCATATCGGTGGTTTAGCTTCCTTCAAAACAATTTTTAATTGATAGATTTCTTGTTGCATAACAAATTCACAAAATTTTATAGTGTATAACAATATAAATTAACGTCATTTTTTACAAAGCTAAAAATATTACATAAAAAACATATCGTCTTCCGATGGAGCTTTTCTTTTCTTTTCTCTTCTATTTCAACATCTGCAGCAACCGGAGTTTGGTTAAAGACATTCTTACAAAGTTCCAGATAGGTTTTATATACAGTTTCATTTCCAGAGTCCTCAACAATAAAAAAAGGTGTAATATCCATATCGTGTTCTTGGGCAAGCTTAAAACCTTCTGACTCACCTTCACGAACATCGGCATAAGCAATGTGATCAATCTTGTTCATTTCATTATGCGCTTCGAGCCGTTCTGTCACCTCACGGCATTTTTTGCATTCGCTGCCGTCTTCGAGGATCTTTTTTACCATTGTGATTTTCATAAGCTGCATATTTGCTTTTATTCTTTATAAACTGATTAGAAAAACAAATATATAAAACTTTTTGAACTCAATACATAGGTATTTTTTTATGTCTAACCATAGAAGGTACATAAGGCCACATAAGTTTCCCATCCTTATATGACCTTCTATGCCTTATATGGTTCAAAAAAATGTGTGACCAATTGTATTAACTGTTCATAACAATTTAAAAAATAACAAAGCCCCTTCTTTTCAATTTTCAAAAGCCTTCTTAAATTTGTTAAAAATGAGAAAACGAGAAAGATGGATAAA
>JBNJFT010000171.1:0-5232 GCA_051747065.1 Bacteroidota bacterium
TTATAATATTCCGAATCATTAAGCAAAGAAACCAACTCCTGACCTGTAGCGCCCGTAGCGCCAATAACTAAAGCATTCTTTTTCATGGTGGTATTGTTTTATATCATAACATACAAAATAATCGGTTGTTGAAAAAAACCGGAATCGTTTTCAGTGGAAATAATCAACAATTTTCATATTCGAATTAGTCATTTTGGTTTGAATTATTAATTTTACACAAAATATCAATGAAATTCACCAATGACTCACACGTGTAAGTTTATTTGCTTTGATCTGGTTTTTATGAGCCTGGCCTTTTTTGTCATGATATATTTCTTTCCCACTACAAACGAGTCTATTATAGATTATTATCTCCTTCCTTTCTTGGTTTATGCTGTTATTTGGTTAGGGTTTTCGGTATTGTTTAGAAAATATCAACTTGAGCGAAGCATTGAAAAGTCGTTATACCGGATTATAAAAAGCAACCTGGTGACACTGGCCGTCATAACTATGATTATATTTTTCGCCAGACTTGAATACTCCAGATTGCTCTTGCTTGGAGTAGTTGTGATCTCTAGCTTTTTGGAAGTTCTGGTAACTTACTTTTATTTGCTAAACCACCGTATAACGGAGGATAGCTCCAAGATAGAACAGTTTTATGAAGAACGTAAAAAATTAGATATTCCGGGTGACAAAGTAAATGGACATGAAACTATTGATCCTGAGTTGTATAAAATGGTTGTCAATGAAATCGGCGAAGAGGCTTTTGCTTTTATAGACAGCTATTTAAACCGCCGCTATTCTGAAACGCTCTTTATCGCTACAACCACCCGATTCAATATCCTGAACCAACCTAAAGATAAATACAGGAATTTAATCAACCTAAAGCAATTAAATCAAGTAAGACGCATTAATAAGTTTTTTGAAAGTATAAATGATCGAATCCCTGTTGGTGGGATTATAGCTGATTATGCAGAAACATACAAGTTAAGGAAGCAGCGCATTCTAAGGAAATACCCACCCGGATTAAACTGGATAGTTTACACACTCGACTTCATTTGGAAAAGAGCCTTTCCGAAGCTATTGTTTCTAAAAAAGATCTATTTTATGTTTACGGCCGGTTACAACCGGGTTTTAAGCAAAGCAGAAACATTTGGGAGGCTTTATTCTTGTGGTTTTGAA
This sequence comes from Bacteroidota bacterium, assembly GCA_051747065.1. GTDB lineage: Bacteria > Bacteroidota > Bacteroidia > Bacteroidales > UBA12077 > JAGXLC01. Next base: position 1,162 of record JBNJFT010000171.1, read on the forward strand.
ATTGTTGATGAAAAGATGATCGATGACCAGCAATTCTTTGTAGCACGAAAAGTCAGAGAACCTTTCTATGATAATAATCCAACTTACGGACCTCTTATTAAACTAAGACGCATCGGTAAGAATGGAAAGAAAATTGGGGTGTATAAAATGCGCACAATGCATGCCTACTCTGAGTATTTACAGGAGTACATTTACAATAAAAACCGATTGAATGACAGTGGCAAGTTCAAGGATGACTTCAGAGTGACTACTATGGGCAAAATCATGAGGAAATTCTGGATTGATGAATTTCCGATGTTTATCAATGTTTTTAAAGGAGAAATGAAAATTGTAGGTGTAAGGCCTCTTAGCAATCATTTCTTTGGACTTTATACTGAAGAGCTTCAAAAACTACGTACTGAAACCAAACCAGGATTAATACCACCCTATTACGTTGATTTACCAAAATCGCTTGATGAAGTTATGGAATCTGAAAAAAAATATTTGCTCGCATATAAGAAAAATCCTTTTCTCACAGATTGGAAATATTTCTGGAAGTCTATGTATAATATATTTATAAAAAATGCACGGAGTTCATAGTATATGAAACCAAGTGATTAAAAGAGTGAATTTATGCTGATTCAATTATAAGGGAGTTAGCAGAGAATCGCTACCCAAACATTACATCATATGTTCGTTATGAAAGATTTTTAATTTAAAAGACTCAGAAAATGACACATAAAATAAAATATTTCCTTGCTTTTGTTTTCTTTTTCAGCCCCTTTCTCTTATTAAAAACTTATGGACAGACTGTATTTCAACATATTTCTGATGAAGCTGTTTATGAATTTCTCGACGAACTTGCTTCAGAGCAAATTATCGAAATTAACTCAGCAATAAAACCTTACAGCCGGTCTTTTATCTCCCAAAATCTTAAAAAAGCCCTTTCATCAGATAAGCTTTCAAGGAGACAAGCAAAAGAAGCGCAAAAGTTTTTGATCGAATATGATACAGATCATGGTTTTACTGAAGGCAAAAGAAACCTTTACCAGGATGATAATACGGTTCTATCATGGCTTCCTCCCAATTTCCGGTACAAAGATTCAGTGAGCCGGGTAACCGTAAGGCCAGTTTATGGTATTCGATATTTTACAAATGAAAATAATAGCTTTTACCATTCTTACGGCGGCGCTGAAATGTGGTCTGAATTAGGTGAAAACTGGAATATCTATGCAAGCCTCAGGGATAATTATCAGCAAAAGGAAATTCTGGCTCTCCCGGATAATCTCACCCTTGAGCAAGGCGGCGCATACAAAATCAATGTTCAGGACCGTGAAGGCGGAGATTACAGCGAAATGAGAGGAGGCATCACTTATGCCGGCAAGTGGGGTCATGTAGGTATAATAAAAGACCACATCGAGTGGGGCACAAATGTGAACGGAGCCAACATTTTTTCAGGCAGAACGCCCTCTTTCGCGATGATAAAGTTACAGTTAAAACCGTTTAAATGGCTTCAGTTCGATTACCACCACGGCTGGCTCGTAAGTCAGGTTACAGATTCCCTACGCTCTTATTACACCAGCAATGGCGATTTCAGAGCTGTTTATCGCGAAAAATACATTGCAGCAAATATGTACACAATCAAACCTTTCCCCAGCTTCTATTTTTCTTTTGGTAATTCCATTGTTTATAGCGATATCGATTTTCAACCCGCTTATCTTATTCCGTTTTTCTTTTTTAAATCCATTGATCATACCATCAACAGAGGTATCGAAAACCAGAACTCGCAAATGTTTTTCAATATTGATTCAAAAAACCTAAAGCATACACACTTGTATTTATCCGTTTTTGTAGATGAATTTAGCATAACCAGAGTAAACGATCCGGAGAGGCATAATTTCTTCAGCTACAAAGCCGGCTTGGGATTGTCTAACTGGCCTGTGAAAAACGTCGGCATCAAAGCTGAATTTACCAGAACATCTCCTGTTACCTATAAACACAGAGTACCCTCAACAACATTCGCTTCCAACCAATATAACCTGGGGCATTATTTAACTGATAATTCCAGCGAAATCTATGCTGAAATATGGACAAAACCTCACCATAACTGGAAAGCAAAACTAAGCTATGTGTATTCAAAGCATGGCCGGGATCATGATTATGTTTTTGGAGATACACCAGTAGATGAATTCTCATTTTTAGAAAATAAGTCCTGGGATCAAACCCGCTTAAACGCATCACTAACATGGTCGCCCCATGCTGTTTTCTCTATGTTTATGAAATTCCAGTATTCTGATATACAAGGTTATGCCCTTGACGGGAACACTGCTGAATATTATATAAACAAGTTTACGCCTGATTACCTTCACGGAGAAACTTCTACCTTTATCATGGGATTCAGGTTCAGTCGTTAATCGTTACAAAACCAATAGTTTCAAATGGAAATTTCCACAACAATAATCAGCAACCCAAAAAACGCTACAATTGAAGAAATTGAATCTTTTTATGATAAAGTCTCCTATCCCAATTATTTTCATTCTTACGCGCATTATCTGAGCGCTAAAGCAAATCCCTCAACAAAACCGGTTTACATCATTGCTAAAGACAATAAAGACAACATTACAGGTTTAGCCTTAATTGTAACTCACCAGGCGTCCGGTTTTCCACTGAATTTCCTGACCCGCAGGGCTGTATTGTATGGAGCGCCATTAGCGGAGAATAAAGACACGCAAACGGAAATTATCAACAAAATACTGCAATATGTCAAAAGCAAACACTTGTTTGTGCAGTTCAGGGTTAATATGAGTAAACATGAAATGCTACACTCATACAGAGGTGTTTTTAATACACAAGATTATTTGAATGTATTAATACATAATGAAGGGAAAACCAAGGCATGGAAAGCGCTCAGCCGTTCTAAAAGATGGCAGATCAAAAAAAGCAAAACGAATGGCGCTTACATCAAATTGGCTGAAAGCCGGAAAGAAATAATTGCCTGGTATCAAATTTTAAAACACCTCTATCACTATCGCATTAAAAAGCCAGTGCCTCCTTTTCAGTTCTTTAATGCTTTAATTAACTCAAAATCCATAAAAAACGCATCAAAACTGCTTGTTGTAAAACACAACGATAAAGTCATTGCAGGCATACTGTTAACATTATCCGGGCAAACCTCTGTTCATGAGTGGTATGTATGTGGACAAGATGAAACATATAAAAATCTTAACATCTACCCCAGCGTCATGGCCACATGGGCCGGAATTGAATACATGATTGAAAATGATTTTGAATATTTTGATTTTATGGGAGCCGGAAGACCGCATATCCCTTATGGCGTAAGAGAATTCAAAGAGCGCTTTGGTGGAGAATTAATTGACGTGATAAGATACACTCATTTTCCTCCAAACATTTATTCCAACATTTTCCAGAAATTTAACTTTATATAACTAAAATGATGAGCATGAAGGAATTTCTTAACAAAGCAAAACCTATATACATGCCTCTTAGAGGCATACTTCTGTTTATTGGCATTACTTTACTGATTCATTATTCCTTTCGGTGGTGGGCACATGACTTCAACTTTTTTCCCTTTCAGGAAACTGTAAGCCAATTAAGAACATGGCTTTCTGAAGCAGCATTTATACATACTTCATTTGTTATGAACCTCCTGGGATATTCTTTTGAAGGCAGAAACAACACCATCATCTTTGAAAACGGAGACTGGCTGGCTATCAATTCAGGATGTTCAGGATTTAAGCAATTGTTGCAGGCTTTATTTCTATTTATGTTGTATCCCGGAAAGTTAAAGCACAAATTCTGGTTTTTACCTCTCTCGATGCTTTTAATGCATTTTGCAAATATCATCAGGCTTACAGGCGTAGCTTTAACTCTGTTTTATTTCCCTGAATGGTGGGATTTTAGCCATGATTATATTTTCCGTTTCGTTTTCTACTTAATCCTGTTTTTGCTCTGGATATGGTGGGAAGAGAAATTCAACCCCAGGTTTAAAAGTATGAAGAACGTGATACGTTGAGTCGTGAATTGTTGATTTGTTAATTCGTTGATTAGTGAATGGGCAAATTGTTAATTGGT
>JBNJFT010000172.1:0-5220 GCA_051747065.1 Bacteroidota bacterium
AATTTTTGAAAATATGTAGACAAATCCATTCCTGTTATGGAAGTAGTTATCGCAGTAAACAAATAGTCGGGCTGTATAATTTCTGCTGTCTTATATAAATCCTCCAGAGGAACGGAGCTACCCAGATAAATTACACTTTGGCCGGACTTTTTAATTAAATAGTTATAAAACAACAAGCCCAATTCGTGAAATTCATTTTCAGGCAAAAACAAAATGAATTTTTTTGCATTTTTCTTATCAGGGATCATTAAATTGTCTATTGCTACCATAATCTTTTGACGGAAAAGATTCGAGACAAAATGTTCCTGTGCAGGATTAATTGAACCGGTTTGCCATAAAACTCCTATTTTTTCAAAAAATGGAAAAATCAGCTTGATGATTGTCTGCTCAAAACCATCATGCATGATTGCATTAGAAATTATCTTGTCAAAGGTGGCCTCATCCAGATCCACCATTGCTATAACCATTTTTTCAATCTGACTTTCCACATCATTCGAGTTATAGGTGAAATTCACAACTTTCTCTGACATTTCACTATTGCTCATTTTTGCTATATCCGAAATTCTATGTCCCTGGCGATTCAGAATGGCTATATTAAGAAGCTTCTTCAAGTCTTCGTCACAATAATACCGTATATTGGTATTTGTTCTTTCAGGCTTAATGATTTTATACCGTTTCTCCCAAATTCTTATAGTGTGGGCTTTTATGCCTGTTAATTTTTCCAGTTCCCTTATTGAATAGCGAGTCATATTTTGGTTTTATTAGTATAGTAATTACATACTCAATGATTAAAGCAAAAATTCGATTCCGTCCAAGGTTTAACAATTCACAATTTCATTTGTTTAAAGAGCAGGTGTTTTTTTTAGACACCACTCATAATAATCATTTTACAGTAACTCTAAGCGAATTAATAAATACGCATTATAAAAACACCTGAAAGCATTATTTTTCAGATTGCAAAACTATCAAATGAACAAAAAATATTGATTATATTTAAACAAAAAACCAAAATTGCCAAAATTTTTTATGAAGAAAACCGCTTTGTTTTGGTTTAGAAGAGACCTTCGGCTTACAGACAACACTGCATTATTTCATGCCTTAAATAGTGGAGAAACCGTATTGCCTGTTTTCATCTTTGATACAGAGATACTAAATACATTAGAATCGACAAAAGACGGGAGAATTGAGTTTATCCACAATCGACTTCAGATTCTAAAGGAACAACTAGAAACTTACTCTTCTTCCTTACTGATACTTCATGGAAACCCCATTGAGCAGTTTAAACTATTACTTGAAAAATATCACATAACGAACCTTTATTTTAATCGGGACTACGAACCGTATGCACAGAAAAGAGATCAAGAAGTTACAGAACTATTCAAAAAACAGGGATTAACTGTACTTACTTTTAAAGATCAAGTGATTTTTGAAAAAAACGATGTTCTCAAAAAAGACGGTAAGCCCTACACTGTTTTCACACCTTACAAAAGAAAGTGGAAAGAAAAATTCTCAACACAGCCAATCAAGTCTTATCAAACGGAACCGCTTTTTAGAAATTTTTTACAAGTAAAACCATTTTCAATGCCAACCTTACAGGATATTGGTTTCAAAAAAACAGATTATGAATTTCCCCCAGCCACAATCAACGAGAAAACAATCAAAAACTATGAACACAACCGGGATTTCCCGGCTCTGGAAGGCACTACAAGGTTAGGCATTCATTTTCGCTTTGGCACTATAAGCATTAGAGATGCAGTTAAAAAAGCAAATGAGCTCAATAGGGCATGGTTAGATGAACTCATCTGGAGGGAGTTTTATATGATGATTTTATGGCATTTTCCAAAAGTAGTAGATCATTCTTTCAAACAAAAATATGATATGATTAACTGGCGAAATGACGAAGAGGAATTTAAGCTTTGGTGCCAGGGACAAACAGGCTACCCGATGGTTGATGCGGGGATCCGCGAACTCAACAGAACCGGTTACATGCACAATCGCGTAAGGATGATCACTGCCTCATTTTTAACGAAACACTTGCTAATCGACTGGCGGTGGGGAGAAACATATTTTGCGCAGAAACTTCTGGATTATGAACTGGCATCAAATAACGGAGGGTGGCAATGGGCAGCAGGATCGGGTTGTGATGCAGCCCCATATTTTCGTATTTTTAACCCGGAATTACAAACCAAACGTTTTGACCCGGATCATACTTACATTTGTAAATGGGTTCCGGAATACAAAAGCAACAAATACCCCAGGCCAATTGTAGAACATAAATTTGCAAGAGAAAGAGCTTTAGAAGAATATAAACGAACACTAAAAAACGAATAATAAATTATGAAAATACTTGTCATCGGTGGAACCGGATTTATTGGAGCACATCTTGTAGAAAAACTGCTCGAAAGAGAACATGAGGTAACTATTTTCACCAGAAACGAAAAAAATGCCCGTACCCGCTTTGGGAACCGGGTTTATGTAATTCAGTGGAAAACAGATGAATTCATGCTTCTGCAGGAACACGCTCATAAAGTACACGCTGTGATTAACCTGGCAGGCGAAAATATTGCCGCCAAGAAATGGTCTGCTTTTCAAAAACGAAAAATACTCTCAAGCCGGGTAAACATTGGCAAATCGCTTTCTCATGCCATCCAAAAAAGCCAGGACAAACCATATATTTTACTACAGGCTTCGGCCATCGGTTTTTATGGTTTTAGTGAAAGCGAAGAATTTACAGAAGATTCTCCTGCCGGCGAAGGCTTTTTACCCATGGTCACTAAACATTGGGAAGATACAATAAGAAAAGTAAAAGGAGACAAAACCCGAAAGATCTTCCTGCGGACAGGCATTGTATTAGGCAAAAAAGGAGGAATGCTTCCTAAAATGATGATCCCATTCAAATTGTGGGCCGGAGGACATATTGGAAGCGGCAAACAATGGCTTTCATGGATTCATATTGAAGACGAAGTCAATGCCATCATTTATTTACTGGAAAAGAAAGATTCCGAAGGAGCCTACAATCTCACAGCCCCAAACCCTGTGAGAATGAAAACATTTGCAAAAACGCTTGGTAAAACAATGGGCAAGCCCTCCTGGTTTCATGTCCCGGGATTTATACTAAAGGCAATTTACGGGGATATGGCAAAAGAAACAATGCTTAAAGGTCAAAAGGTGCTTCCGAAACGCTTGTTGGATGAGGGGTTCAAATTTCAGCATACAGATATAAAGAGTGCGCTTAAGGATTTATTAAACAAGAAAAATTAGAATAAAGTTAGATATTAAAATGCGCGTCATTCAATTACTGAGTAGGCAGCAAGCACTATGCAGTCGGCAGCCGATTACAGTAGAAGTGGGCAGAAATCAGAAAGCAGGCGAAAGAAAGCATTAGACAGCGGAAAGAACAACCTGTCAGCGTTTTGAACGACTATATCGGTGTATTCATAAGCAGGCAATAAGTTGAATTTTAAGAAGTTATCAACAAAATTAAGCAAAGCGAAACCCCGAAAAATGCAAAAATGCCTAAAAAGCGAGGTTGCGGAATTATTGACATATGAAAGGAACTCACAAAACTTTAGGTTATTCTAATACGAATTATGGAGGGCAATTTGTTTATCCATTATGTGCTGCATATTCACTGCCTACTGCAGAGTGCTTACTGCTTACTCATTAGCTAATTGATGCTTATTTTAAAATTTGCTTCTACTTCTGAATATGCCTATCTCAAAAATCCAATTCAAGTTGTACAGCTTGCTGATTACTGCCGTCTTTGAGCTGAGAAACAGACAACCCAAGTAGTCGGATCTTTTTATCGCCCCATTTAAGCTGATAAAAAATGTCTTTGGTTGTTTTATGTAAAAGATCAAAATGATCAATAAGTTCCGGAATCGTCTTACTTCTGGTAATCTGTTTAAAATCGCTGAATTTTATTTTAAGCGTTAATGTGCGGCCATAAGACTCAGAACGCTGCATTCTTCGCATCAGCTCTTTTTCAATGTGATAAAGGGCTGTAATTATTTCAAAACGGCTTTGCAAATCCTTTTCAAAAGTTTGCTCAGTACCTACAGATTTTCTTATTCGGTTCGGATTAACAGGTCTGTCGTCAATAGCACGGGAAATATTGAAATAGTGAATGCCAACTTTTCCATAATGTTTTATAAGCCAGTGCTGTGACATCCTGCGCAGGTCAGCGCCTGTGTATATGCCATGCTGATGCATCTTTTTGGCGGTAACATTTCCCACCCCATGAAATTTTTCGATGGGCAGTTCTTTAATAAACTCTTCTGCATCTTCGGGTTTAATCACATATAATCCATCGGGTTTATCATAATCAGATGCAATTTTTGCTAAAAATTTGTTTATAGAGACACCCGCAGATGCTATCAAATCAGTTTTTTCGTGTATTTTTTCTTTTATCTCATTGGCAATTAAAGTAGCACTTTGTAATCCTTTTTTGTTTTCTGTTACATCAAGAAAAGCTTCATCAAGGGAAAGTGGTTCAACCAGATCTGTATATTCGGAAAAAATCTCCATGATCTCCCCGGAAACAGCCTTGTAATGATCCATTCGTCCTTTAACAAAGATAATATCCGGGCATTTTCGCTTTGCGATCTTAGAAGACATTGCCGAGTGAACACCATATTTCCGGGCTTCATAGCTGGCAGCAGATACAACTCCCCGTTCACTACCTCCACCCACAGCAATAGGCTTCCCTCTTAATTCAGGGTTGTCGCGTTGCTCAATAGAAGCATAAAATGCATCCATATCAATATGTATGATCTTTCTGACTAAAGACATATAGCATTCAATTCTATCTGCAAAGTTAGTATCAAATTTATTATTATCCGGAAAAATCGAATTTCATTATAATTTTGTCTGAGTTGCTTAAATAAAAGCTCTTCTCTTATATTTAGGCAATTTCAGAAGTACCGGCTATATTTCTATAAGAATTCCTGCCGGCCGGCAGGCGGGCAGAATACAGAACACCTACCTGCCGGCAGACAGGCAGAATACGATAAAGCTAATTATCAAAGAAATACAACAATATTGCATCTGGTATTTTAATGTGTTAACTAAAAGATACGATTGACGATATGATATTAATAAAAAACTTCAAAAATCTGACCTTGATATTATAAAAACCTGATAATGTGGAAATAAACATCAATTTATTCAAATGAGGTAATAACTTTTAAACTTAAAACGATATTCTAATGAAACAAACCA
>JBNJFT010000173.1:0-5127 GCA_051747065.1 Bacteroidota bacterium
CTTTTTTCTGCTTTCAAAAACTCCCATCGCGCCTCCCTGAAAATAAATATATTCTATTATCTTAATTCTCTTAAAAAAATATTTTGTCAATCTAAAAAGCTCCCCTTTTTCAGGAAAAATACCCTCGCCTGGAACACTTACATAAAGCAATACCTTCTTGACTAAAAATAAGAGCCATGAGATATATAAATATATAGACTTTACAATTAATTGGATCCTGAGAAAATCGTTTTTCAAGCCTGACGGATAAAACTTTAATTTGTAACTTACTATTCCTGCAAAATTAACTAAAAATAAGCCAGACTTGAAAAAAGAGCAGCTTCCATCCTGATTATGCAGAAGTCTTACCTGATTTCATCGTTTGTTTTTTAAACCTGCTGTTTATTTTCAGCAAAAAACTGATTATTAATGAGGAGGAGTTATGAAAACAAAACTTGCTGCTATTTTTGCCGTCCTGATCTTCTTTTTTTCAGCTTCACAGCTCTGGAGTGCAACACACTCACTGACTAAATGGGAAGACGGTAAATTCGATCTTGTAGTTTCTTTAGGATGGATTCCTGACGCGGATGACAAAACAAAACTTAAAACAGTTTTTGAATTATTTGCTCAGGATGTATGGACAATGACAGAAGGGCACCATTCATTGAGACGTCTTTATGTATACACCCCAAATACTCAAACAAACAAAACAAGGGAATGGAGCAAAGCCGATATTCGGTTTCTAAATACAGCTGATGCAGCAAATGCCACAATAGCAGGTTTTAAAAAAACAGGAAGAATTTTTGTTGACGACGATCTTTCGGATTTAAGCGAGGTAGGTCATGCACTTGCTCATGAGCTTGGGCATTATGCATATGCTGTTTATGATGAATATAAAGATGACCAGGGACCAAAACCCGGATTCCCGCATACAAACGACACTCCTAAAAATTCAATAATGAACTATCACTGGGAATGGCAGAATTTTAGTGTACCAGACGACTATAAAAATACTGATGAAAGAAAAACCGCTCATTACAGAATGTATGGGGAATCTATATGGGAAACCCTTATTTCTGATTCAGTCTTTGATTCTCTCTGGGGTGATCTCGGTTATTTAGGATATAAAAATGACAGATATGTATTCAGTGACCTTCAGGGCCTTACTTCAGTTCCTCTCCCGTTAAAAAAACCTACTGACAATCCAGACCTTGAAATTATCTACATGGAAGGATCTGAAGCCTGCATCATAATAGATGACTCTGGAAGTATGGGAACAGATGATAAAATGGCTTCTGCAATTTCAGGTGCAAAATCATATCTGGACAAAATGAAAACATCTACTGATTACGCTGCTGTAGTAGCTTTCAATTCTTCTGCTTCAACAATCGGAGCGCTTGGAAAGCTTGACAATGCCAAAAAAGCAGCTTTTAAAACCGCAATCGACGGACTGAGTGCAGGAGGAGGTACCAGTTTTGATGCGGCACTTTCATCAGGATATAATATTTTAAGCAGCAGTACACGCAAAGGAACATACAAATATATTGTTTTACTCAGCGACGGCGAAGCTTCTGTTCCATACAGCGTACTGACTCAGTTAAAAGACGGAAACATACCTGTCTACGCCATAGGCCTGGGCAGCGGAGCCGATATGAATGCTCTGGGCGCTATAGCATCGGGAACTGATGGGAAATCATATTACACTGCAACCTCTGCTTCTCTTAATGCAATTTATTCTGATATTGCAAGCATTTCAACCGATGAAAAACTGACTGCAAGAGTCAAAGAAAATCTTAATATAAATAAAAATACTGCATCTGCTCAAATGAAAGTTGACAGCACTTGCCAAACTGCTGAATTTTCTACAGGTTTTCCTGTAAGCGAATCGATTTCACTTGAACTGACTTCTCCGTCAGGAGAAGCTATAAATGCTTCAAATGCAGGTTCAATGGATAATGTTACTTTAATAAGTGAAGACGGATATATAACATACAAAATCAACAACCCTGAATCAGGGACATGGAAGCTTGATATCACTGCATCAGGTCTTACAGAACAAACCGAAGTTATTATGGAGGGAAAAACAGACTCAGATTTTTCCATTGATACAAAAATTATAGGCGGGAACTATCCTGAACCTATACTTGCAGTCGCAACAGTTTCAAAAAATTACCCTGTTAAAGGACTTAATGTTGAAGCCGAAGTTACAGCTCCCGACGGATCAACATCACCACTTCAGCTTCTTGACAACGGAGTGTCTCCTGATGTTACCGCAGGAGACGGGCAATATGCAGCTGCATTAACCGATTATACAGACGGCAGCTACACATTCACTATAGCTGCAGACAACAGTGCAGGAACAGGAACAGAGACATCCAAAGGTGTTACTCTCAAAAACGGAACATCAGGAGTTGAAAATCCGGTTTCTGCAGATTTCAGAATCGCAAAAACTGCTTCTGCAACAGCTTCCGGTGTTGCAGCTCATGTACCTAACAATTCCATAGCAGATTCTGTAATGCTAACAGTAAACACAACTCCTGTAAGGGGTGCAGTTGAAAATGATGAAGATATCTCTTACTACTATTTTGATGCTGAACAGGGAAAATCATATACAATATATACAGCCAGACTTTTCCCTGAAACAATGAAAACACTTGTTAAAATTTACGATTCAGCAGACCTTGATACTCCTCTTGAACAGGATTCAGAAAGCATGAACCAAACATCTGCAAAAATTATTTATACAGCTGATGAAGATAAAGAAATCTATGTCACAGTTGAACACGGAAGCCCCGGAACAGGCACATATGACATTGCTGTACGGGAAACACAGTCAACAGATTCAATGGAACAGCCTCAGGATCTTGATGAAGGAGGTTCTTCAGATGACTTTTCCTGTTTCATAGGTACACTGAAGTTCCATTAATTGTATATCTGCATAAAGCAGAGTTTTTAATATTACTTATAAATGTTAAATTATCCCGGAGCTTTTATTTTCGACCGGGATAATTTAACGCATCAGATACTCTTGTATTAACAAACATTTACATATACTTAAAACTTACACAAATTGCCTAAAAAAGGTGAGTTATGAAAAAAATATTACTCTTTTATTCAGTTATAACAGCTCTTTTAATTTCAGGCTGTTATGCAGATTCAGAATCTCAAAATGTAACAAAGGTATCATGTATGGAAAAAAATGTATTAAGTGCTGATGAAATAAATCCGGGAAATAAAATAATCTGCATAAAAGAGCTGGAAAGAAAAATGAAGGATTCTGATGAACATATTAAATATACAGTAAAAATTTACGGCACAGTCGAAAAAAAAGAAGGATCTGATATCTTTATCAAAGTCGGTGAAGTAAGCTCTGTCAATTTAAAGAAAAAAAACAAAACCTGGGTAAAAAACGATTCTGTGGTAAAAAAACCCCCTTATGTACCTGGCAGGACCTATGAATTTAAAGAAAAAAATAAAACAATAAATGATGCTGTTTCAACCGGTTATTATAAAATTTATTTTATTCAATCTGAAAAAAGATAAATACCTAAGTACACGGAAATGTGCTCTTGAGATGCCCCATAAAACCTGAGCCAATAAAATATTATCCCCGGCAAAAAATAAAATCCGGGATATTTTACAATTTGTGAGCTAATAAACTTTAACCTGTAAAAAAAATCATGGTGATTATAAATGCAAGCACACAAGTCCATATAAAAAATGCTGCAAAAGCAGTCCGTTTAGCAATTCCCTCTTTCCTTGATTTCCACGGCCTTATTCCCTGAATATAGAATGTAATTATTCCTGCAAGATTAATACATGCGATATTTGTGAAAAGAAGAATCAATGCATTTAATGATAAATCATAAAAACCTCCTCCTGCAAGAATACCGCACACTGCAAGGGGCGGAAGAAGAGCAACTGCAACCATAACACCTATTACGGCCCCGGATACTCCGGAAGTAAAAGCAAGAACTCCAGCACTTCCAGATGCTATAGCAAGTATTATATCTGAAAAGCCCATAAGTGTTCTGCTGTATACAGATTCAACCGAAGGGTCTGCGCCAAGGAAAAAGCCTGTAAAAAAGGATACAATAAATGCTGTCAAAAGACCGGCAGCAAGAGTTTTAAGAGCACTGTAACCGAGTTTAAAATCTGCAAGAGTCGATGAAAAAGCAAGTGCAACATTGGGGCCCAGAAAAGGAGCAATAACCATTGCTCCGATAATAACGGCCGTATTATCCTTAAGCAGACCTGCAGCTGCAACAATAGTTGAAAGAACAGTCATTGCAATATAAGTTTTAGACAATCCAACACTTTGGTAAATATCTACATAAAGCTCTTCCCTGCTTATTCTCGATTTTTCTTTCTCACTTTTTTGTTTATCATCCGGATAATCCGGTGAAATTCGTTTTTTCTTAACAGGAAGTGAAGCTTCTACCGGAAGAATAATAAGCCTGAAACCGGTTGAAGCTGCAAAAATTTTTTGAAAAGAGTCTATTATTTTTTCACTGCTTCCGGCATCTGTAAGTATATTAATTACAGAATTATTATTATTTTCATGCTCAAGCCACCAGTAATTTATTAATTTTTTATCAATAAGATTCTGTGCTTTCCTGGAACTTGATAAAGGAACTATAATTTTAATGAGCCGCTGGGTCATAATATATCCTTTCTTTTGCAAAAGACCGGGTAAGAGGTTTATACAATTTGAAACCGTGATTAAAATTAAAACCGGTATAAAAAAAGATTTAAACTGCAAATAATTATATAATCAGATTTTAAGTAATATTTGGCTGAAGACCAGAATCTTTTGTCCGGCAACTAAGCAATTTAATATTAAGCAAAAATTTATTCAATTCCGGTAAAACTATATCAAATATAGAAAAAATATAATAGTATGCAATTACTGGTCTTAAAACAAAAAATCTTACAATTTAAACCTAATTTTTTAAAACTACCTTACTAAACAAACACGATTTAAAAGAGGTTTATAATGAATTCCGGATTTAATTATTATTGTCTTGACAAAAATTGCGGTTTAAAAAAAACAACTAAAGAAAATTACGATAAGACATCCAGCGATTATTTATACTGGGTTCAAATAAAAGAAAACTTTGAAGGCCTGTCTGAGATTTTAAGCCGTGA
>JBNJFT010000174.1:0-2835 GCA_051747065.1 Bacteroidota bacterium
GTTGTACCGGCCATCATTAACTGCCTGTAATATCTCCAGTAATCCATATTGAGCAGAATGATTGGTGCCTGCAGAAAGCGTGTATAACGCCCCATAAACCATAGCATAGCCAAAAACATCCTTGGGATAGTACCCGGCTAATTTGGGAAATTTACGGTTGAACAGATTATCTGATATCACCATCATTCCAATTCTCTCACCTGCCAGGCTGAATGATTTGGAACTGGAGATCAGAAGTATATAATTGTCTGTATAATTTGCAACTGTGGGTTGATATGGTGGTTCTCCCGGTTTACTCAAATCCTGGCGGAAGTCCATACCAAAATAGGCAAGATCTTCAATAATAACTACGTCATATTTGTTTGCCAAATCGCCAATGATTTCCAGTTCTTTTTCTGTAAAACAGATCCATGAAGGATTGTTAGGGTTTGAATATAAGATGGTTGAGATGTTTCCTTTTTTCAGGTATGACTCAAGTTTTTCTCTTAATTTTTCTCCCCTGTAGTTATAAACATCAAACGTTTCGTAATTTAACCCCAGCACTTTATGCTGTTGTTTTTGAACAGGAAATCCCGGGTCAATAAAAAGCGTTGTGTCTTTTTGAGGGTCACGTCTACATGATACGAGAAAAGAAGCAAATCCGCCCTGCATCGAACCAACGGTCGGAAGGCATCCCTGCGGGTCAACATCGATATTAGTGAAATTTTTCACAAAACGGGAAATTTCTTTTTTCAGAGCTTCTACGCCTTCAATCATTGGATACTTAGATGCAACACCTCTTTTTAGTGCTTTTATTTCACCATCTATTGCAATTTCTGGTGGTTCCAGTCCCGGAACTCCCATTTCCATACGAATGTATTTGTCTCCTGTGACCTTTTCTATTTCATTCACAAGTTTTACAAGTTCACGGATGGATGCATTTCCGATTTTTTCCAGTCCACTCTCCTTAATTTTTTGAGAGACAGTGTTTTTATCAATTGGTGTGTTGTTTGGAATGTTCATAGCGTTGTGAATATTTTTATTTCTTTGACAAGTTTATAAAAGTTTTTTTGATAAAACCATAACAAATCTCAGGAATAAAAAAGACAGGCTGTGTGGCCTGTCTTTAGCTTAATTAAAGTTATTTAAATTGCGGTAAAATCTTTTCCAGCCATTTTTTTATTCTGTCATCTGTGAGATGCGCCTCGTAATCTTCATCAATCGGTAGCCCAATAAATTTGTCTCCTTCGATTCCTTGGGATTCGTCAAATTCGTATTCTTTAGTGTCGACATACCCGATAATTTTTGCATTCCTGGGTTTTAACTTTTCAGCTAACCAGCCAAGCGCATCAACAAAATGTTTGGGATATGTGATGTGATCACCTAAGCTAAACATAGCAATCGTTTTCCCGCTGAAATCAACTTTATCGATTTCCGGCCTGAATTTGTCCCAGTCGTTTGCTGTGTTTGTTGCGTCCCATGTTTCCTTTCCAATCGTTGATACTCCAAAAATTATGTTTTTGTATTTTTCCAGCTCTTTTGCGTCAGAGTCTTTTACAGCAATCAGGTCGACTTTGTCTTTTCCGATTTGTTCTGCAACTTTTTTGGCTACCTTCTCTGTGGAGCCTTTTGCAGGGCCATAAAATAAACCTATTTTTTCCATAAAGTGTTATTGTTAGATTTTGTTTTTCTTCATTTTATTATCTTCTACAAAGATAAAATTATTTTTTACTTTTCAGGCTTGCAACTGCCAGTAAAACACCTAATACCACACCCAGTATTGCAGCAAAAAGAACCCGCATGTGCGGCGGAAGTATAAAGGTGATTGTGTGTGCAGGGATCCAAAAAAACGGTATGGTTTTCTTGAACACAAAATTCCATTGAACTTCCCAGTTTAAAGAAGGGAAGATTTTTCTGAATGGAATTGGAGTAAAAAATTTTCTTAATGATCCATTATTCCAGATGATGTGGGTATCTGTAATTTTATGAAATGTCATGAATACAGGTGCAAAGATTAGATTCATTGCCACGCTTGTACAAAATGCGGTTAATAATTTTGTTCCTGAAAATTCATTTGCCTTTAGCGCTCCAATGGCATTTTCAACACCTATATATTCTAATACGGCGGGTGTTCCCGTGGCAAAAATTATAAATGCAATTTTTATGGTGATGCCGATAAATCCCCAGACAATGGCTCGTGGAGCAATACCGAAGTTATTCCGGTAATAAATTCCTTCTCTGATTCTGAGGGCTATTATTTCACCCAATGTAGCCAGAACAGCAAATTTGAAAAAGCTGGCAATGAGGCCGTGTTCTTTATTGAAATTGTCGTAAAAGTGATAAACGGAATCAAATATAAAAAATGGTGAAAATACAATGATTACTGCCAATAAGAAATAGAGGTCTTTTTTTTGCATTTTAAAGTCTTTTTTAGTTGTATGAATAGCCGCATGATTTTCTTCAGGGTGATTAGATACTTTGAAAATCAATTTGTTTGCCCCTTAATCCGGCAGCTGCCGGAAGCAAATTGATTTTCTTCACACCCTTTAGGGATGGGGCAAATGAAGAAAATCAATATTTAAATCATGCGGATATTCATTTTAGTTGTTATATAAAAATAGATGAGGCTGTCAAAAAGTTCTTGAAAATCTCATTTAATTCGTTTTTGACAGCCTCATCGAATTAATTTTTAATCTCTTTCGTACCATTTTTCAATGCTGAAAATCTCCCAGCTTCTGATTGCTCCTTCTTTTATGCTGCTCCATCTTAAAGCAGTAGCAATTATGGCGATGAAGAGCAGAATGATAAGCAGTTTTTCGGTACGTGTTAAGCGCCTTTTAAAAATCATCATTGCGA
>JBNJFT010000174.1:2935-5052 GCA_051747065.1 Bacteroidota bacterium
ACTTCAATAAAAATGCCACCCATGCCGCAGAGAACCATATTTCCGAATTTTCCTTCTTTTTTAGCTCCGATAAATATCTCCGTGCCTTTTAACATTGGCTGGATGAGAATTCCGGTTGTGTCTTTAATTTTAATCATTCGTTCAAACTCATTGGCTACGGTTTCTTTGTCGTTTACATCTAATGCAACTCCGCCTACATCTGATTTGTGAACTGGCCCGACTACCTTCATTACAACAGGTAATCCAAGCCGCTCAGCTTCCTTTACCGCATCTTCTTTGTTATCTACTACTGCCTCACCGGCGCGGTTTATGCCCGCTGCATCCATTAATTCCTGAACTTTATCAGGAGCTATGTAGCCGTCATCAGCAGCATCTATGATAGACCGGATCTTTGTTTTGTCTATTTCCGGTATGTCAATTTTTTCAGCGACAGGTTCCGGTGTATTATAAACTTTTGTCAGCATTTTTCCAAACAGCACTTCGTCCGGGAAGTTGATTCTGCCTTTGCTGATGAAGTGATTAATTTCATCTTCAACATTTACGACAGATGGTAATATCGGGTAGATTGGCTTTTTGCTTGTTTTCATCTTTTCGTCAAGCAAATCATATACATCGTAAACCGGGAATAAACCTGGGCTGCCAAAGATTACAGCCATTCCGTCGATATTATCAAATTTTTGGTCACAGTAATCGATGATTTTTCCCAATTGCTCGGCAGTACCGGTGGCGAGAAAATCGATCGGATTTTCTACAGACGATCCCGGGAATAATTCTTCCAGTAAATTCGCTTTTTCCGGGCTTTCAATTGGCGGAATTTCCATTCCATTGTTTGAAAGTGCATCTGTCAGCATAACGGCAGGGCCTCCGGCATGGGTGATTATTGCTATGTTTTTTCCTTTTAGTTCAGGATGCATAAAGACAGAAGCAACAGTAGTCAACTCCTCTCTTCCATGGCACCTGACTATTCCGGCTTTTTGGAAAAGTGCATCTACCGCTGTGTCAGAACTTGCCAGGGCTCCGGTGTGTGAAGATGCTGCGCGACTGCCAGCTTCTGAGCCTCCGGCTTTTATTGCAGCTATCTTACAACCTTTCCTGATTAATGAAGCTGCATGTTTTAGCAGCATCTGAGGTTTATTAATACTTTCAATGTATAGCAGTTTGACTTTTGAACTGGTTTTCGGATCGAAGCTTTCATCCATGTCTTTTAGAATGTCTTCTACTCCCATCTGGGCACTATTGCCAACTGAATAGACACTGGAAAATGTGAGTCCCTTTGGTATGCCCGATTCCATTATGAAAACAGCTGTTGCACCTGAACCCGAGATAAAGTCAACGCCTTTGGAATCCAGCTTTGGGATTGGAGTTGTAAATACCCCATTATAGTTTTGATTTAATACTCCAATGCAATTTGGTCCGATGAGCGACCCATTTACCTTATTAATGATATCGACAACTTCTTTTTCAATTTTAGCTCCTTCTTCGCTCTCCTCACTAAATCCCGCGGACAGGATAATAAAAGCTTTGGTGTTTTTCTTTTCGGTCAGTGTTCTGACAGTATCGGGGCAGAGCTTGGCTGCTATTGCCAGAATTGCAAGGTCCACTTCCGGCAAATCGTTTGGGTCTTTGTAACTTTTTATTCCTTGTACTTCATCTTTCTTAGGATTAGTGACATATAAATCACCTTTAAAATCACCATCGATTAGGTTTTTTAAAACTTTTCCGCCGGGTTTGTTTATGTTATCTGAACCTCCTACAACAACAATGCTTTTAGGGTTTTGTAATTGTTCGTTTATCATATAATATTTTTTTATTTTTTTTAGAATGCCACAAATGTAATAAAATAAAATAATGTAGAGACGTTGCACTGCAACGTCTCTACATTATTTTATTTTCTTTGATGATTCCCTGACAATTAGTTCTGTGTCCAATATTTGGGTTGTCGGTTTTTTGGGGATAATTTCTTGTTCTGCAATTCTTTGGATAATTGTACCGGCTGCTTTCTGTCCTAGTTCAAACCCTTTTTGATCTATGGTCGAAAGCTCCGGGTCTGAAATTGTAGAAATATAAGAGTTTGTAAAACCAATAACAGCAATATCTTTCGGTATTTTAAGCCCGTT
>JBNJFT010000175.1:0-5037 GCA_051747065.1 Bacteroidota bacterium
TATGGTATCCCTAAACGGAAACAAGCCAATCAGACTTTCATGACAATGGCCATTACAAAAGGCCTGGATTCTGCAATTATGAATCCACTCGATAAGAAAATGATGGCTAATATCATTACTACAGAAACATTACTGGGGCGAGACCCATTCTGTGAGAATTATATGAATGCTTACAGAGAAGGAATGTTTGAATTATAATAAGGAAACAAAAAAATATTAGGAGGTAATTATGGCTGAAAAAAAATATTCTGAAGAAGTAGAAGTAACTAGAAATTATTATAACAGCGAAGACGCACATAATTTCTATTACAGAATCTGGGGAGGTGAAGATTTACATCTTGGAATTTACAAACACCCCGATGAAGATATTTATACAGCTAGCAGAAGAACAATTGACCGCATGGCAAGTTATGCCGATAAGATTGATGAAAACACAAAGATCATTGATTTAGGAGGTGGATTTGCCGGGTCAGCAAGGCATCTTGCAAAAAAATATGGTTGCCAGGTGGTAGTGCTTAACCTCAGCGAAACTGAAAACCAAAGAGGCAGAAGAATGAATAAGGAACAGGGATTGGATCATCTGATTGAAATAATAGATGGCAATTATAATAATATCCCATTTGAAGAAAACACCTTTGACATTGTTTGGTCGGAAGATGCTATCCTCCATAGCGACGATAGAAATAAAGTGATGAAAGAAGCTGCAAGGGTTCTTAAACCCGGGGGAGATATGATATTCACAGATCCCATGCAAACAGATAATTGCGATGAATCTGTGTTGCAGCCAATCTATGATCGAATAAACCTATCTTCATTGGGTTCGCCTTCATTCTATAAAGAGGCTGCTAAGAGAGAAGGTTTGAAACTTATGAAGTTTGAAGAAATGCCGCAACACTTAATCAATCACTATGCGAGAGTGTTGAAAGCCACAGAAGAGAATGAAGATAAATTAGATGGCTATGTTTCTCAGCAATACATTGATAATATGAAAAGTGGCCTGCGTCATTGGGTAAAAGGCGGAAAAGACGGTAACCTCACTTGGGGTATTTTTCACTTTAAGAATTAGTGTTTTGATATCAAATTAATTGTTAATTTTGATGATCAATTATGTAAAATTAGAATTATTAAACATTTAAAAATAAGTAAAATGAGTTATTTGGATAAAATTGATGAAAATCTGGAATACAAAGTAAAGGATCTAAGCCTGGCAAAGCTCGGAAGAAAAGACATGGAGCTTGCAGAGCATGAAATGCCTGGTATGATTGAATTAAGAAGGAAATATGGTAAAGATAAACCTTTAAAAGGAGCTAGAATTACAGGTTCTCTCCATATGACAACACAAACTGCTGTTTTAATTGAAACACTTACAGAATTGGGTGCTGATGTGAGATGGGCAAGTTGTAATATTTATTCTACTCAGGATGAAGCAGCAGCAGCAATAGCAGAAACCGGAGTACCAGTTTTTGCATGGAAGGGTGAAACACTTGATGAATACTGGTGGTGTACTGCTCAGGCACTTTCTTTCCCGGGTGGCAAAGGCCCGAATCTTATTGTTGATGATGGTGGAGACGCTACTTTGATGGTGACACTTGGTCAGCAAGCAGAAGAAGACCCTTCCATTCTGGATAAAGAAGCAGAAGCATGGGATGAGCAAGCGTTAATAAGAAGACTGAAACAAATTCAGGAGCAGGACAAAGACAAGTGGACTCGAACTAACAAAGAACTGCAAGGTGTTTCTGAAGAAACAACAACAGGTGTTCACCGTTTATATCAGCGTGAGCAAGATGGTACGCTGTTATTCCCGGCTATCAACGTGAATGATTCAGTTACCAAATCTAAGTTTGACAATAATTATGGTAACCGTGAATCTTTAATTGATGGAATTAAGAGAGCTACTGATGTAATGATCGCCGGTAAAACTGCAGTAGTTTGCGGTTATGGTGGTGTTGGTAAAGGCTGTGCTCAAGGCCTTGCTGCATTTGGAGCTAGAGTGGTAGTCACTGAGATTGACCCGATCTGTGCTTTACAAGCTTCTATGGAAGGATTTGAAGTGAAGACTATGGAAGAAATGGCTAATGAAGGAGATATCTTTGTTACTGCTACAGGAAATAAAGATGTGATTACAGTTGATCACATGAGAAACATGAAGGATAAAGCTATCGTTTGTAATATTGGCCACTTTGACAATGAGATTCAGGTTGAGAAGCTTGAAGTAGAGAAGGATGTTGAGCGGGAAAATATCAAACCACAGGTTGATGAATACAAATTTACAAAAGATGGTCATTCTATTATTCTGCTTGCTCAGGGTCGCTTGGTGAATCTGGGTTGTGCAACAGGCCATCCTTCATTCGTAATGAGTAACTCCTTTGCTAACCAGGTGCTAGCCCAGATTGACCTATGGAAAAACAAACGAGATATCGGCGTTTACAGGCTGCCAAAACATCTTGATGAAGAGGTTGCAAGATCACACTTAAAACATTTAGGTGTAAACTTAACCAAGATTAATAAAGAACAGGCAGATTATCTTGGCGTTAAAGAAAACGGCCCATATAAATCTGATCATTACAGATATTAATTTTTAATTCTCCGGGCTGTGCTACAGCCTGGAGGTTTTCTAATTTATTAACAAAAAAAAAGAAAGAATTATGCCATATTTATTTACGTCAGAGTCAGTATCTGAAGGCCATCCGGATAAGGTTGCTGACCAAATATCCGATGCTATATTGGATGAACTATTAAAACAGGATTCAACTTCAAAGTGTGCTGCTGAAACATTTGTAACAACCGGGTTATGTGTTGTTGGCGGCGAAGTTAAAACTGAAGCTTATGTTGATGTGCAGGAAATTGCACGTGATGTGATACGAAGAATTGGTTATACAAAACCCGATTACCGTTTTGATGCGGATTCTTGTGGGGTTTTAACCTCTATTCATGAACAATCGCCTGATATTAACCAGGGGGTTGAGCGTGAAAGTGAAGAAGAACAAGGAGCCGGAGACCAGGGAATGATGTTCGGTTTTGCCACTAACCAAACCGAAAATTACATGCCCCTTCCTGTTGACATTTCACACAGGTTACTTAAAGAATTAGCAGAAATAAGAAGAGTTGAAGGGGAAATGCCTTATCTGCGCCCAGATTCAAAGGCCCAGGTTACTTTCAGGTACAATGATGACAATAAGCCAATGGGAATTGATACAATTGTAGTTTCTACTCAGCATGATGAGTTTATTAAGCCTGTTGATCAAACAGAAAAAGCCGTTAAAAAGGCTGAAAAAGACATGCTTGGAAAAATTGAAACAGATGTAAGAAATATTCTTATTCCAAGAGTGAAAGAAACTTATCCTAAAGAAATTCAGAAGTTTTTCGAAACTGATTACCGACTATTGGTAAATCCAACAGGTAAATTTGTTATTGGTGGACCACACGGAGACACTGGCTTAACAGGAAGAAAAATTATTGTCGACACTTACGGTGGACGAGGAGCTCATGGTGGTGGTGCATTCTCAGGAAAAGATTCATCTAAAGTTGACCGTTCTGCAGCTTATGCCGCTCGTCATATTGCAAAAAATATGGTGGCAGCTGGTATTGCCGACGAAGTAGAAGTACAATTAGCCTATGCTATTGGTGTTGCTGATCCGGTTGGGTTGTACGTAGGTGCACATAACCCTAAAGTGGATCTGACTAATGAGGAAATAGCAAAAAAAGTTGAGAAACTTTTCGATCTCAGGCCAAATGCAATCGTAAAGCGATTTGGCTTAAGAAATCCTATTTTTGAAGAAACTGCTGCTTATGGCCACATGGGTAGAAGACCTGGTAAAAAGGTTGTGTATATTAACGGCCACAAAAAAGAAGTTGAAACTTTTGCATGGGAAAAACTCGACTATGTAGATGCTATCAAAAAAGAGTTTAATATTAAATAACTCTTTGAAATATTTGTCCCAATGTACCTAAAAGCGTCAGGGGATTGGGACTCTCTTTCAATTGAACTGTAAACAAATTACGCGATATGGATAAAGTTTTAGGTATTGGCAATGCCCTTGTAGACATTATGACCAAACTGGATAACGATGAATTTCTGAAGGAATTCAATCTTCCAAAAGGAAGTATGCAACTGGTAGATCAGGATTTTATTAAGAAAATTTCAAAGGCTACGGAAAAATTTGAAAAGCATCAGTCCAGTGGTGGTTCAGCGTCAAACACAATTCATGGCCTTGCCAGATTAGGTGTTGACAGTGGTTTTATCGGAAAAGTCGGGGAAGATGAATTGGGAGACTTTTTTTATGAAGACATGAAAAAAAGCAACATCGATCCCAAACTGTTAAAAAGTACGACTGATAGCGGAAGAGCTGTTGCATTAATTTCACCCGATTCTGAGCGAACTTTTGCTACATTTTTAGGTGCTGCTATCGACTTAGTTCCTGAAGACCTGACAAATAAACTTTTTGAAGGTTATAGATATTTGCATATAGAAGGCTATTTGGTTCAGAATCATGATTTATTATTGAAAGCTTCTAAAATTGCTAAAGAGAACGGCTTGAAAATTTCTCTCGACCTGGCAAGTTATAATGTTGTTGAAGATAACCTGGAATTCCTTAAATCTTATATTAACGATTTCGTTGATATCATTTTTGCTAATGAGGAAGAATCAAAGGCCTTTACGGGCAAAGAACCCGAAGAATCCCTTGATGAACTGGCAGAAAAATGTGAGATAGCCGTTGTCAAAATCGGTAAGGAAGGCTCCCTAATTAAAGCAGGCAATGAAATAAGCACAGTAGAACCAATAAAGGCTAATCCTGTTGATACAACAGGTGCAGGAGATGCTTATGCCGCAGGATTTCTCTACGGATTAGTAAATAATTATAGTTTAAGCAAATGTGGCCAGATCGGTTCAATCTTAGCTGGAAAAGTGATTGAAGTTGTTGGTGCCAAAATGGACGAAGAGAAATGGCAAGAAATTTTCGATTTGGTTAAGTAATCCTGTAAAGCATTGCATCTCTTATTAAAGGCTTCCGGAACTGACCGGGGGCCTTTTTATTT
>JBNJFT010000176.1:0-5031 GCA_051747065.1 Bacteroidota bacterium
GGCCTGATCATATTCTCAGGTTTCATTAGTTCATCTAGTTTTTCCTTTGAAAGATACCCTTTTTCAATAACGAGATCATAAACACTCTTCCCTGTTTCCAGGGCTTCCTTGGCAACCTCTGAGCTCTTTTCATAACCCAATGCCGGATTTAGCGCAGTTACAAGACCGATGCTATTGGTTACCATGCTTTGGCAACGCTCTACATTGGCGGTTATTCCATCAATACATCTATATTTCAGTGTTTTCATCCCGTTATTCAGCATTGCAATAGATTCAAAAATGCTTTGAACAATGACAGGTTCCATTACATTCAGTTCCAACTGTCCCGCTTCAGCAGCCATTGTAACTGTGTTGTCATTCCCTATAACCTTGTAAGCAATCTGATTAACCACTTCAGGAATGACCGGATTAACCTTTCCCGGCATAATAGAAGACCCTGGCTGCATTGGAGGGAGGTTGATTTCATTGAATCCTGTTCTTGGTCCTGAAGATAGTAGACGCAGATCATTGGATATTTTAGAAAGTTTGACCGCAAGGCGTTTGAGCGCTGAAGAGTACATGACAAATGACCCTGTGTCCTGGGTTGCTTCAACAAGGTTTTTAGAAAGTTTTACTTTTAAACCGGAATCTTTACGCAAATGGTTGATTACTTTTTCAGAATATTCCGGATCTGCATTGATTCCTGTTCCGATTGCGGTAGCGCCCATATTTACTTCAAGAAATAAGTCTGCATTTTGTTGAAGGCGCTCTATCTCTTCTTCCAGAGTAACAGCATAAGATTCAAACTCTTGGCCGAGAGTCATTGGAACAGCATCTTGAAGCTGTGTCCTGCCCATTTTGATAACATCTTTGAATTCTTCTCCTTTCTGATTAAAAGCTGACTTTAATTGCGTTAAAGTTTGAATAAGTGTTTGGTTGCTTTTATGAAGGGCAATTTTTACTGCAGTAGGATAAGCATCATTGGTTGATTGCGATAAATTTACATGATTATTCGGGTGGCAATATTCATATTCTCCACGTTTGTGTCCCAAAATTTCTAAAGCCCTGTTGGCAATTACCTCATTGGCATTCATGTTGGTAGAAGTGCCGGCTCCTCCCTGGATCATATCTACGATAAAATGAAGGTGATATTTGCCGTTCATGATTTCATTACAGGCTCTTATAATAGCATCTGCCACCGATTTTTTTAACAGGCCAAGATCGAAATTAGCTTTTGCAGCAGCCATTTTCACTGCTCCCAATGACCGAATTATTTCGGGATAAAAGTTTAAGGTTACTCCGCTGATATTGAAATTTTCAGAAGCTCTTAATGTTTGTATGCCGTAGAGAAATTCGTTAGGAACATCACGATCTCCAAGCAGATCATGTTCTTTTCTTGTTTGGCCTGAAACGTATTGTGCAGCTACGTTAAGCATTCTGTTGTTTGCATGGCGCATTCTACGCGATATAACTTTTGCTATATTAGAAAGAATCTTAACGGCCGATTTTGGATTATTATCAAAAAAATCGGGGGTTATACTAAAAACCGTGGTATTATTCAATGCTCTTGCTGAAGTAGAATGAGGAGTATCGCTTGCCCATGAGCCTTCTCCAAGAAAATCACCACTTTTGAAATAGGATAGTTTTGTTTCTGAACCAAAATGTGGAGTTTTAAACAACTCTACATCTCCTTTATATATGATGAATATGTCTTTTCGTGGCCCATTTTCTTCAAACAATAGCTCGCCCTTCTGAAAGTTTTTTTCTTTGAGTGAATCAACAAGAATATTTCGTTCTTCCTCGTCAAAGCCATTGAATAATTCTATATTCTGAATAAATTCGTATACAATCTCTCTTTTCATGGTTGATGAATTATTGTTTAGTGAAAATTGTGATGAAAAATGTCATTATACATTGTTTTCGCAATCTATAATGCTAAATATTAGGTACATCTAAGATTTTTAATTTGTCAAAAATACAAAGAAAAAAGGGGAAATGTTTAATTAAAAACATTTCCCCGCTAGTCAAACCTAAACCATTTAAATTAGAGAACCTAAAGATTGACTAAAGCTTTTACTGAGGGTTTAATATCCTCTGTAATAATATTTTTCTTAAAAAAGTGAATTACTTCTTTGATGGGTAATGCGTAGCCTAACCTGGTATTTGTAGTGTTATAAATTTCGCGGGCTATATATTTTATCTGATTCTGACTTGCAATTAATACCTGGATAGGATCTATATCATCTATATTATGGCGCCCCTGATATTTTTTTAGTATGTGTAGATTGTTGTTTATAAGTTTTTCCAGTTTGTTATGTGCTTCTGTGATTTCTGTTAAGCGATGCCCAATCACACCAACAACTTTACCCGTCTCGGCGTTGATTAAAGGGCTTCCTGCATATCCTTGTTTTACTGTAGCATCAAATTGGATATATTCCTGGCCTTTGTATTTGTAAATTGAAGATATTATTCCGGGATTCATGCTTAAGTTCTCCTGTGAACGTTCATAACCCATAGAAACAATTGGGTCTCCTATGCCAAATGGCTCATTATCATCCAGTTCTAAGGATGGAATATCACTAAACTCTTCATAATCTATCTTTATGACGCAAATACCTGAAAGTTCATCAGAGTTTTGCATGACACTTTTCAAAAACTCTTTTCTTGAAAGTTGAACTTTGGCTAGAACGCTATTCCCATCTTCCTGAACAAAATTTATTTCAACTGTCTTATAATTTGAAATTTTATGTAAACAGTCATCTGTAATTAAATAATTCCCGGTTTTAAAACCCGTCAAACTTACAGTTTTAATAGAATGTTCCGAATAAAAATTGATCAATGCTACAACTGAATGATTCTTTTCCCAGAGTTTACGGTACATAGATTTTGGGTTTATGGGTTTTCAAAAATTGGTGTCTTTTCTACGATTTGTTCTGCAATTTCTTCTTTGCTTGATAAAATTCTTAAATCTTTTCTTATGTTATTTGGATATATATAATTGCTGCTATTATATGTTACTGCCAGAAAAAAGTCTTCAATTTCAGGAGTTTTCCATACATAAATTAATTCATCGCTTTTTGAAAAGATTTTTAATTTGAGCTTTAGAGGCACTGATTGATTTTCTTGATCTTTTACTTTAACATTTACAATTATCTCTTTATCCATAAGTAATTAGTTAAAATTGAAAAAGCATTTCATTCCTCATTTTATATATTTCAAAGTAATATTATGTAAATGATTAGTCAAAATCTATTTCTTAAACGTATTGTAATTTTTAATAACCGTATCAAATTATAAAATTACCGTTATTTATACTGGTTGTTCGATAACGAACACACCTGTTCCGTTTTCGTTCACCGGGAATAACAACAAACCAATACATTTTGCATTTATATTTTTGAAAATCAGATTATTGAGCATTATGGCACATTTTATGATAAATTGTTTAAAATCTTAAATCTATCAGGACTATGAGAATGACACGAATTTTATTTATCATCATAGGCACTTTTTTAGCTTTCTTTATTCAAAACGCTAATGCTCAGGAAAGATGGACATTAGAGGAATGTATCCGGTATGCCTTGGATAATAACATAAATATTAAAAGAGAAAATGTATCGGCAGAACAACTTAAAAATGACTATAATCAATCAAAGTTTGAATTTTTGCCGAATGTCAATGGCTCTGGAACTCATTCCTACCGTAGCGGAAAGACATTTAGTTATGATGTGCTTGATTATGTAAATCAGGAATATCATTATGGACAGGTTCAGATTAATAGCGGATTAACCTTGTTTAATGGACTGGAGAATCAAAACAGAATGAGGATGCGTAAGTTTAATTTTAAGCGACAGCTTGAAAATATTGAGGAGGCCAAATATGACGTTACTATGAACGTTGCTACTTACTATTTGAACATTCTTTCAAAGCAGGAACAGAAACAGATCAAAGAAGAACAGTTGAATGTTACTCTGGACCAGATAGAACAGACCAGACAACAGGTGAATGTTGGTAATAAAGCCAAAGGAGACTTACTTGAGATCAAAGCACAGGCAGCACGTGAGAGAGTAGAGCTAACGAGGGCTGAAAATGAATTAAAGATGGCTTACGTAGACCTTACTCAATTAATGAATCTTGATTCCACGGAAAATTTCACTGTTTATTTTCCTGAAAAGGATACCATATCAGAGAGAGAAAGTCTAAAATCTGCTGATGCAATTTATGAGGAAAGTGTAAAGGAATTTCCGGCTATAAAAGGCGCTGAGTTCAATCTGAAAAGTTCAGAAAAGAATTTGGATATGATGAAAGGCAGAAGATACCCGGAATTGAATATTGGTATAGGCTTTTTTACTTATTACGATGAAATACCGAAAAATCAATTTGATATTTCCTATAATGAGCAAGTTGAAGAAAATGTGTCAATGATAGCTGAGCTTCGTTTAAATATTCCGATTTTTAATAACAGACGGGTTCACAATCAAATTCAGAATGCTAAACTTGCCCTTGATGATTCAAAGTTACAGTTGGAGGAGCGGAAACAAAATTTATACAAAGACATTCAACGTGCACGTAATGAGGCAATTTCGGCCTATGATGATTACAGGGCGAATATTGAAGCTGTAAATTCTTCGCAGGAAGCTTTTAATTATACAGAACAAAAATATGAAGTCGGTCTTGTTGATATTGTGGAATATAAAGTTGCAAAGAAAGATCTTACCGAGGCAAAATTGAACGCTTCACAAGCAAAATATAACTATTTTTTCAGATTAATGTTACTTGAATTTTATAGAGGTGAAGAATTGACATTATAGATATATTCGAAGAATGTGGGTTAAAGATTAGATAAGCGCATATTATTAGCTTTTTCTGTCATTTGTCCGGGGATTATTTCCCGGACATTTTTTTGTGCTTCAGATCAATCTTAGCTTACCTGAAAAATTGAAGCCATTTTCGCCACTTGTTTAATTGGAAGGAATAATAATTATTGTTTGTGAAAATACTTAATTATGTTACTTTTGATCTTTTAAAACTAAACATATCTTAAAACTATAA
>JBNJFT010000177.1:0-5022 GCA_051747065.1 Bacteroidota bacterium
TTAACTTATAATTAATGTCAATTCGACATAAGCATACCCTATAATTTGTTTATCCATTATGTGCTGCATATTCACTGTCTACTGCAGAGTGCTTGCTGCTTACTTTTTAGCTAACAGATACTCATTTTATCTTTTCTGATACTTTGGAAAGTAAATAGGTAATTTATAGCCGATTAAAATTTGCGTGTTTTGAAATTTCAATGGATTGTCCGTATTAAAATATGAGTAAATCAGTTCCGGGTTCTCTGCCCTGTTAGCTGCTTCTACATTGTGATTTAAATACCTGGAATACCGGATATCAAAACTCAAATACCCCTGGCCAAAAAGATTTTTCCAACGAAACCCAACTCCTGCACAAAACGCATAATTGTACTTATTTCTTGAATTGGTTACATTTAGTTTGGTATTTACAGGTTCACGGGTTGTCTCATCTGTTATATCTTCCCTGCTAAAATCCGTTTGAGAAGAAATCAAATAATTAAAAGAGGCACCCAAATTGACATAAGGTGTAAAATCAGCCTCCATAACATTCCACTGAATATTAAGGGGCATATCAAGGCTTTGAATATTTTCACTAAATGCGATATTGGAATAATCCAACACCGTATTTTGGTATTTATAATTAAACATTGAATAGTACACTTCGCTGACGAATGAAATTTGCCAAAAAACGCGAAATTCCAGACTAACACCTATACTGGCAGAGTTAGCAGGCTGATAGACAGCGCTATGTTGAAAACTATTGATATCATTATAATTTTGTATATCATAAATCTCAAAAAAACCAAAACTTGATTTGATGCCTGCAATAATTACAGGTTTGGTGCGGAAAGCATCATATAAAGACACAAACTCCGAAGGATCTGATGACTTGATTTTATACTCCGACTCTGTTTTCAGAAGATTGTCCATGGCATCTACAGCTTTCTCATCTTCATTGTAATACAGATTAGACAAAGTCAATAATCTGTAAGCTCTTACTTTTTCGTTTTTAGAAAAGCCATCGTCAAGGCAAGGCTTAATAAACTCCTCAACTTTACTAATTTGTCCGGATTCATACAATTCTTCTGCGTGCTTCAGTTGCTCCCCGCATGAATTTTGACTACTTACTGATGCTGATAGAAACAATAAAATTATGATGGTTATTACACTGAGATAACGATTCATTTGGATAAAGTTTAATTAACAGTTTGATTTTTAATGATTTATTTTCGTCAATTTTGACATTTTAAGATTTTAAAAGCATGGAACTTTCATTTCCTGCCTGCCGTCAGACAGGTTCATTCATGGACTTTTGTCTACATGCTGTGGATGAAGGTTACAAAAAATCATTGCTGCTTTTTTGCTAATTGCTGATTATCATCCTTCTGCTCACTCTTTTGGTTATTTTCCGCACAAGTACATTCATACTCCACATCTTCGGCCACATAATTATTCCATTCGGTTTCGGTAAAATTTCTATTCACTTTCTCGTCTTCGCAAATCATTGAAGCCATTTCATCAATATCGAGGAGCCATGATCTTATTAATTTATCTCTGCATCCGGCTAACAAATATCTGTCGCTCTGATCAAATTCAACAGACCAAACCCAGTCATCATGATCTTTAAGAATAACAGGTTGACCAAACGGATTGTCGAGAGACCATATACGAACGCTGTGATCGAAGCTTGCCGTAGCCAGTCTATCCCCAGAATGACTAAAAGCAATATTATTTATCATAGCATGGTGGCCGGATAAGGTATAATGCAGCTCCCCGGAATAAGAGCTTATCATCCTTACAACACCAAACATATCACCTACAGCCAGCATATTACCGTCTTCACTATATTCTAAAGCAGTAATATCTCCTTTATTCTTCGATTCAAACAAATCCAGTTCCACACCATTCATCATATCAACAAGAACCACCTCTCCTCCTTCTTTCCCTACTGCAAGGTATTGTCCTTGCGGATTCATGTCAATAGAATTAATCTTTGTTTCGGATGCTAAAATTTCCCTGGTTTTGTTAAAATCCCATTCCATTATTCTCTTATTATCTGCCATATAAACCACTTTTTCACCATCTGGTGTAAAACTGGCATATTGTAGGTTACTTGTCTGTATATCGATTTTTCTTTCGCTTAAGTCTTCCAGGTTAATTAACTTCATGTAAGGGTATTTTCCAACAACGAGCAATGTTTTATTATCTTCACTTAATGCGATGGATTGGTGCACTTTTCCTTTTTCCTGATCAATCAACTTCGGGACAAAATTTTCTTTAGTTCTCTGCCATAGGAAAACCTGCCCGTCGCTACCGGCAGAGAAAAGAGATTCTGAATCTTCTGCAGCTACGATATCACGAACATTATCAGAGTGAGCCCCGGCCTCATTGTAATCATCTCCTTTTAACATTTTAACGGCATAATACAATGCGTTATAAATATCAGTGTCCATTTCTCTTCCACCGTTATCTTTGTGCAAATTGTATGCCTGCCGTGCAGACAGGCTCTTAATTATTCTATCAGATTCTTTTATGGATTTCACTGCCATAGATCGTGCAATAGAGAGCAGACGAAGTTTTTCTGCTTTCTGTCGGGACATAGTAGCCTTATCCTTTTGCTCCATAGCAAATTCCCTTTCGTTCTCTGCGAGTTTGCGTTGTTCCAGAGCTTCTTGTTTTTGTTCATTTGCAAGTTTTTGGCTATATAGAGCTTTCTGTTTTTGTTTTTCTGCATTTTGCTTTTGTTTTAATGCTTCCTCCGCACTTTTCTGTGCTTTCTCTGCTTGCTCATTTGCTATTATTTTCTGCTCATTTGCTACGCCTTGTTGTTTTACTGCTTCTTCCCTTTGTTTCTGGGCATAGAAGAAAAATGCCAGTGCAATAATGGCACCAATTCCAAAAACCAATGCAATAGATTTAAAAACTACTAATCTGAGTTTCTGTAATTTTTCCTTAAGACGCTGTTCCTGTAGAAACTTTTTCTCACTGAAGGCCAGAAATTGCATTGCACGATCATACCTATTATCATGTCTTATTCCCCATTCTTTGGTGGGTTTATTCTCTTCCTTCCAGTTAAGTGCGATCTGTAATTCCGGTGATTTCAACAAGCCTCCCTTTCCGAGCTGATGCATTTCAGCTGCTTCCGAAATATGCAGATATTCTTTGATAGCTTCATGTTCTTCTTCCAGCCATTCTGCCAAAACTTCCCATATACGCATCAAACTTTCATGAGAAATATCAACTATAGTATCTTCAGTTAATTCAACATCTTCCGATGGGGTAAGAATTGTTCGTCCCGGCTTTCTAAAATGCTCTACAATTTCTTTTACGTCATCTATTCCGGCATCAGCAATCCTGGAAATTTCCCTGATGCTTGCGGGACGACGAATACTTCTTCCTTCAGCTCCTTTCTCTGTAATACTTTTAAATAAACGCTCGCAGATTTTCTTCTTATCTTCCTCCAGTTCATTAAAAATTTCATTGGCATGAACTGAAAGGGCTTTTTCCATTCCTCCAATATTTTTATAACAAGACAAGGTAATTTTTGTATCACCATGTTGTATCGTTTGCCAGTAATCCCATGTACGCATAAGCGCATGTTGCATAAGAGGTAACTGATCATGCCTGTCGTTTATGTCCTGAAGTATTTTTTCAACCAAATCTTCCTCTATGTTTGCCCCTTTTACTTTCACAGGGCCGGAAATTGCTTCCCGTTTTTCTTCTCTTGTCATCTGTGGAATCAAGAACTGACTGTTGTTAATGGCTTTGGTAAATTCAGGGAACTGCGAACAATCGCCTACAAAATCCGAACGAATAGTTATAATAAAGCTTATAGGCGTTTCAGGGCTGTTTATTGTATTTATAATCAGATCTATAAATTGTTCTATTTGCCGGCTTTCACCTTCCTCACTAAACCTAAAAATCTCTTCAAACTGATCAATATAAATCAAAAGATTTTTTCCTGTTGCATCATAATATTTCTGACCTATCTCGCACAAATGCTCAGGAGAATTAAAGGTAAAAGTTTTAAAAGTATCTTCTTTTATTAGCTTTTTATCCTGCAAAGTCTCGGCGAAAACTTTCTCCATTTTCTGCAAAGGATCAGCTCCGGGGCGAAAACCTATTATATCCCAGCTAACTTTTGTTAAATTATCGTTTTCTTCCAGTTTTGGCAGAATACCACAATTTACAAAAGAAGATTTACCAATGCCAGACTTACCAACAATACCTACAAATCTGTTAAATGACAGCTTTTCCAGAACTTCATTTACTTGATTCTTTCTTCCGAAAAACAAATGACTTTCATTCTTTCTAAAGGGACGCAACCCCGGAAAAGGGTTATTCATCGAAGAAAAAGATTGTTTGTCATAAAGGGAGTGGCCCGTTCCACCATTTTCAATTTTTTTATCCATAAATGAATATAATTTCTATTGCAACAGTTTTTCCTTTGAACAATGACAGGCTATCCTATTCTCTGATTTTTTCTGAATTTTTGTGAAAATCCAAATACCTTTATATAGCCGGTTATTATTATAGAAAAACAGGCTTTTACATTTGCCCACGGAATTATTTGCAATACGACATAAAATAAATTTGAAATTTCGGGTGTAAATATAAATGAGAGTTCTAAGATTACAAAATCCAAAATGAAATTCTTTAAAAATAATATTCATTTTCGTTTGCGAGTTAGGAAAAATTTTACATTTTTGATATACTGTCTATAAATCAATTAATCACTTATGTGAGTGAGGGGGCGGAGCTGTGTAAAGCTCCGAAATAAACACGACAATAGAGTTAGCAAAAAATGAGTAATACATTTATGCCGGCCAAGTCTCAACTGCCCGGCAAATCAACTACTCCTGACCCTGAAGGGAGCAATTGATTTTCTTCACTCCCCTGACAGCGCCTTCATGGCTTGTCAGCGCTATGAAAGCAGCATCAGCTAAGCAAGGGAGAAAAGTTAGTGGCAAAGAAAATATGCAACATATAAGGGTTAAAAAATATTATTTGTAATTCATATTAGAATAACCTAAAGTTTTT
>JBNJFT010000178.1:0-4992 GCA_051747065.1 Bacteroidota bacterium
CCTTTATTATATTGCTCCGCAGTTGGAAATAAAGCTTCTGTGAAATAGATAAGAAAATGATAACCCTCAGATTTCGGATACTCCGGGAAATAAAAAACAAACTTGATTTTCCCCTTATTAATCTCGTTTGCCCGTATCAGTTCATTAACCATTGTTTCAATATTTTCTGCGGATTCCTTTACTTTTACCCCTTCCAGAGTAAGTGACCGAAACAGTCTATTCTGATGATCGTCTAAAAACAATGGAACTCCCTGCTCTATTCTTACAATTTCATAAACAGAAAAATCTTTGAGATGTGATTTCTTCATTTCTGAAATTTCAATGAGATTTCCATCGTAAATACCCTTTTTTCCAATAAATTCAACCATAGTTGTAACAAATCATGTTTTCAAACCGTCAAAGGTAAAATTTCCATTTGAAAAAGTTGTCTAAATATTTGTTTTTCATTAATTTGCAATGCCATAGTTTTCGTTTCTAAATATATAGATACCTCACAGGCTTTTGCAAAGGGTGTTTATTTAAAAATTCATTCAACCATGTGCTCGTGTTCAAATTCGCACAGCTCTTGTAATGCTACCGAACAGTCAAATAAAAACATAAAAAATATTACAAACTGAATTTTAAACAATTAACCAAACATGGCACGTTTATTGATAAACATAGAAAAATTCAAAAGAGGATATGATAGAAATTAATAATCTTCATAAATCCTATATTACAGGGAGAAATAGTTTACATGTTCTAAAAGGGCTGAACATGAAAATTGAAGACGGAGAACTGGTCTCGATAATGGGATCTTCCGGTTCAGGGAAATCCACACTACTAAATATTCTGGGAATTCTGGACAGTTATGATGACGGGGAGTATTACCTGGACAACCAATTAATTACCAACCTCAGTGAAAAAAAAGCGGCACATTACAGAAATAATATGCTCGGTTTTGTATTTCAGTCATTTAACCTGATCCCATTCAAAAACGCTATGGAAAACGTAGCATTGCCACTTTATTATCAAAAAGTGAAAAGAAAAAAGCGCAACAAAATTGCCATGGAATATATGGATATGATGGGACTTACAGACTGGGCAGAACACATGCCAAATGAATTATCCGGCGGGCAGAAACAACGCGTGGCTATAGCAAGAGCACTCATCAATAAACCAAAAGTCATTCTGGCAGATGAACCAACAGGCGCTTTGGATACCGGCACATCGTACGAGGTTATGAAAGTATTAAAAAAGATCAACGATACCGGCATAACAGTTATCATTGTGACCCACGAGAAAGATATCTCAGAGATGACAAAAAGGATCATTCACTTAAAAGACGGATGCATTGAACACAATTACATCAATGAAAAACTAACTTCTTATGTTTGATCCGGACAAGTGGCAGGAAATACTAGCTACGATAAAGCAAAACAAACTTCGCACTTTTCTCACCGGATTTAGCGTAGCATGGGGCATCTTTATGCTGATGATATTACTTGGCGCCGGCAATGGACTAAAAAACGGTGCAGAATATCAATTCAGCAGGGAAGCTACCAACAGTATTTTCATATATGACGGAAGAACCAATAAATTATATGAGGGGCTGCAAAAAGGAAGGCGTATCTACCCGGATAACCAGGACCACGAATGGATAAAACAAAATCTCCCGGAATTGGATAAAATCACAGCAAATTATAGCATTTGGGGAGATAACATGATATCCTACAAGGGAAAATATGGGGATTTCAATATTACAGCGATACATCCTGCACATAGTGAAATCGAGAACTTAACTCCTACCAGCGGAAGGTTTATCAACTCCCGCGATATTCAGAAAAAACGAAAAGTAGCATGCATCGGGCAAAATGTTGCAGACGAATTGTTTGAAAAAGGGGAAGAGCCAATCGGGAAAGATATTGAAATTAAAAACCTGGTTTTCAAAGTGGCCGGAGTGTTCTCTGCCGTGAATGACGACAGGGAACTGCGTAAGGTATATATTCCCATAAGCACGGCTCAGCAAATTTTTAGCCGTGATGACAAACTACATTCCATAAAATTAACTACAAAAGATATATCTATTGCCGAGAGTAAAGCTATTGTAGAAAAGCTGCGCGGCAATTTATCCAAAAAGCATTACTTTGCACCGAATGATGAAAGGGCTGTATATATAAGAAACAATCTCGAAAATTACCAGAATTTTCAAAATGTATTTAAAGCCATTTCGGTTTTTATATGGATAATTGGCATCGGAACCATTATAGCCGGCATTGTGGGTGTAAGCAATATCATGATCATTGTAGTGAAAGAACGTACGCTGGAAATTGGGATTCGAAAAGCGATCGGGGCTACTCCCGGCTCCATTGTAGGGCTGGTAATCTTCGAATCCATTCTGATTACTACATTCGCTGGTTATATCGGCCTGGTAGCAGGGGTAGGAATATTAAGCGTATTATCAAATGTGCTTCCGGCAAATGATTTCTTTATGAACCCTCAGGTGAATTTAGGGATAGCCGGCGCAGCAACACTCTTGCTCGTTGCCTGCGGAACAATAGCCGGACTGTTCCCGGCTCGCAAGGCATCAAAAATTAAACCAATTGTAGCACTAAGAGATGAATAAAATCCTGAATTATGTTTGATCTGGACAGATGGCAACAGATATACAGTGTACTGAAAAAAAATAAACTCAGGACATTTCTGACAGCATTTGGCGTGTTCTGGGGTATATTTATGCTTGTCATCATGCTTGGTGCAGGGAACGGGATGAAAAATTCAGTGATGAAAGGCATTGGAGATTTTGCTACCAACAGCTTTTTTATGTGGGGCCAGGAAACTTCTGTGTCCCATGGAGGTTATTCAAAAGGAAGAAACATTGAGTTTAAAAACAACGACCTTGACGCTTTAAAAAGAAATATAAAAGGGATAGGCCTCATAGCACCTAAATTACAGTTTTGGGGAAGCAATGACAATACAGATAATGTAGTTCGTGAATTACGCTCCGGAAATTATTCTATTCATGGAGATTATCCTGAAATGAACCAGATTGACCCTTCCATAATGCTTCACGGACGAT
This sequence comes from Bacteroidota bacterium, assembly GCA_051747065.1. Taxonomy (GTDB): domain Bacteria; phylum Bacteroidota; class Bacteroidia; order Bacteroidales; family UBA12077; genus JAGXLC01. Next base: position 3,059 of record JBNJFT010000178.1, read on the forward strand.
ATTTGAATGACAACGACATAAAAAACAGACGTAAAGTAACTGTTATCGGGCGCAGAGTATATCAGGACCTTTTTGACAAAAAGGAAGATCCTGTTGGAAAATACATTCGTGTACAAGGGGTGTATTTTCAGGTGATCGGGGTATCCAAACCGTTGAATCCAAATATTAGTTTTGGTGGAGATAAAGAAGAAACGGTAACTATCCCTTTTTCTTCTTTTCAACAAGCATTCAATGTTGGAGACCGTATAGGTTTTATGGCAATTACGGCAAAAAAAGGGGTACCGGTGAGCCAGGTTGAAGAGGAAACAATTAAGCTCTTGAAAAAGCGCCATACTATTTCTCCAAAAGACGAGCACGCCATCGGCCACTTTAATATTGAAGAACAATTCAATAAAATTATGGGTTTATTTACAGGCATCAACGTTCTGATATGGATTGTAGGGACCGGAACTTTGATCGCAGGAATAATCGGAGTGAGCAATATTATGCTTGTGGTGGTCAAAGAACGAACCAGCGAAATCGGAATTCAAAGAGCAATAGGAGCTACACCATGGCATATCATAAACCAGATTCTCAGTGAATCCATAGTATTGACAGTTATTGCAGGATTTTTCGGAATGGCGTTCGGTGTAGCCATATTAGAACTTGGAAACTCGGTGTTATCAAATTCAGGCGGCGAAAATACAATGATACACAATCCGCAGATCAGCCTTACCATAGCAATGGTTGCTCTGGGACTATTAAGCTTCTTCGGGACCCTGGCAGGAGTATTACCAGCCCGGAGAGCAGTAAAAATTAAACCAATTGATGCAATTAGAACGAATAATTAAAATAAAACAGAAACATCATGAAAAAAGTATTGAAAATAAGCTTAATCGTCTTAATAATTGGGGCATTCGGTGGCACCATATTCTATTTATATCAAAATTCAAAAGAAAAACCTACGGAATATCAAACACAAAAACCACAAATTACAGACATAATAAAGAAAACGGTTGCCACCGGCGAAGTTATACCAAGAAATGAAATTGAGATAAAACCCCAGGTTTCCGGAATTGTTAAAAAATTATACGTTCAGCCCGGAGATACTGTAAAGGAAGGAGATCGAATCGCAAAGGTAAAGATCATTCCGGATATGGTAAACCTGAACAATGCAAGATCAAGAGTTAACAAAGCAAATATCAGTTATGAAGATGCCAAAAAAGAATTTGACCGGCAAAAAAAGATATATGAAAAGGGCGTGATTCCGGAAGCTGAATATCAAAAATACAAGGTGGCGCTGGAAAATGCAAAAGAGGAACTGGAAGCAGCAAAAAACAATTTACAGCTCATAAAAGAAGGAGCAATCGACAAACAGGGCGAAAGCTCAAATACGCTTATTCGTTCAACCATAAAGGGGACGGTTCTGGATGTCCCGGTGGAAAGAGGAAACTCAGTAATAGAAGCAAACAACTTCAATGACGGCACAACTATAGCTTCCGTTGCCGACATGGGAGATATGATCTTCAAAGGCAAAGTAGATGAAACAGAAGTAGGAAGATTAAAACAAGGGATGGATCTGAATCTGCAAATTGGTGCCATTCAGGACCAACGTTTTGACGCTGTACTCGAATATATTGCACCTAAAGGAATAGAAGAAAATGGAGCTGTACAATTTGAAATTAAAGCAGACGTAAAACAAAAAGAGGATCAGTTTATACGGGCAGGTTACAGCGCAAATGCAAACATAATAATGGAAAAGAAAGATAGTGTTTTAGCTATATCTGAAAGTTTGCTTCAGTTTAAAAATGACACAACTTTTGTAGAAGTAGAAACAGAACAACAGGAATACAAAAAAGTATATCCTGAATTTGGCATCTCAGATGGCATAAATATTGAGGTTAAATCAGGAATATCAAAAGAGGATAAAATAAAAGACCCAACAAGACGTGAAA
>JBNJFT010000179.1:0-4968 GCA_051747065.1 Bacteroidota bacterium
AAATCAACGGCAGTGTCTACAACCTTAATTCCTCCCGCAATATTCAAAAAAACATCTTTGTTGTATAAGTTTAATTTCAACCTCTTTTCCAGAACAGCTAAAAGCATGGATAATCTTCTGATATCAAAACCAGTAGCCGAACGTTGAGGTGTTCCATAAGCAGAAGGACTTACAAGAGACTGAATCTCGACCATAAAAGGGCGTATGCCATCAATTGTAGCAGCAATCGCCATTCCGCTGAGCTTGTCATCTCTCTGATCAACAAGCAATTCGCTTGGATTTAAAACTTCATTCAACCCATCGTTATGCATTTCAAAAATGCCGATTTCGGAAGTTGATCCAAATCGATTTTTCAATCCTCGCAACACACGATATACATAATTATGATCTCCTTCAAACTGTAAAACTACGTCTACAATATGTTCCAGAACTTTCGGCCCGGCAATATTTCCTTCTTTATTTATATGTCCAATGATAAAAACAGGGATTGAAGTCGCCTTGGCAAATTTGAGCAACCGGGTTGCGCTTTCTCTCACCTGTGTCACGCTTCCCGGGGAAGAGTCAACAGAGTCACTGAAAAGAGTTTGAATGGAATCAACAATGATAACATCAGGTTTAAAAGTCTGACAATGATTAAGGATTTCTTCGAGGGCTGTTTCATTTAATAGAAAAATACTTTCATGTTCTTCCCCCAGACGTTGAGCCCGTAACTTTATCTGCCTTAAACTTTCTTCTCCGGAAACATAAAGAGTTTTAATATCCTTTGACTTTAAAGCTATTTGCAAAGCCAAGGTAGATTTTCCAATTCCGGGTTCCCCTCCAATTAAAATTAATGAACCATATACCATTCCTCCCCCGAGCACACGGTCTACCTCACTGTACCCGCATGGTATCCTGTTTTCTTTCTGCAAAGAAATTTCAGTAAGTTTGGTGATTTCCGCCTTACTATGGCCTCTGTCGGGGGAATGTTTTGCAGTTCCTGCACGAAATTCTTTATACGTGTTCCATTCTCCACAGCTTGGGCATTTCCCTACCCATTTCGGGGATTCTGCCCCGCAATTTTCGCAAACAAAAGTTGTCTTTTCCTTTTTTGCCATGAAATTGCCCTTAGCTTGATATTTTGCTTATAATGTTTGATGTCGAATACCCTTCAGTTAAATTAACTGTAATGATTTCCCCGCCGCCGGCTTTTACAATGTCAGCTCCTACAATTTCATCTTCCTTATAATCTGCTCCTTTTACAAGCACATCCGGTTGAACTTCATTGATAAGATTATAGGGTGTATCTTCATCAAATACTACCACTGCTGTAACCATTTTCAAGGAAGCAAGTGTTAAAGCTCTTGACGATTCGTCCTGTAATGGTCTGTTTTCTCCCTTTATTCTCTTGACTGAATCATCGGAGTTCAAACCTGCAACTAAAACATCGCCGTTGTCTGCTGCGGATGAAAGATACTCAATATGGCCTTTATGAAGCAGATCAAAACATCCGTTTGTAAAGACGATCTTATTATCCTTCAATCGCCAGTAGGTCAGTAAAGACTGTAGATTTTCTCTTTTTACAACTTTTGATAATACACGGTCAATGTAGTTCATAGCCTATAAATTTTTAGATTGCCGGAGTTTCTTTTTCCTGTTACGAATAAAAATCATAATAAATGAAATAGCACCTAGTAAAATTACAAAAATTGCCTGAGATTCATGAGAAATTACAGAATAAGCGGCAGCATCTGCTTTAGGTATATCATATAATAGAAGTCCGGCGGTAACAATAACATGAAAAGCACCTATTCCGCCCTGAACAGGAGCAGCCATTCCCAGCCCGCCAATTACAAGAAGAAACAAACCGTCTATAGGTTGCAAAGCTGAAGTGCTTGGCAATGCAAAAACCAAAACATAGGTCATCAAAAAATACATCATCCAAATAATGATTGTATGAAAAGTAAACACCCATCTGTCCTGCATTTTTGCGATGGTTTTTAATCCTGAAATAACACCCCGGTAGATCTTTTTCAGTTTCCTCAGGACAGGATTATGAGAAAACCTCCTGTTCAGATACCTTATCAGGAAGATGGCTCCGATAATAACACCGAAGATAATTATCCAGTTGAAGATTGAAACCTGTAGCATGCTCTTAATATTATCGAAGATAGGAATAAAAATCTTTTGAGTGAGAAATTGACCGAAAAAGTCCATTTTTGCAAAAAAGATAACGACTAAAACAACAAGGAGCACAAGCAAATCGATAGCTCTTTCTATGATTACAGTGCCCAGTAAGCTGTCCATAGGGATTTTATCAGACTTTTTAAGCGTCCCGCATCTTGTTATCTCGCCGATTCTGGGGAAAGCAAAATTTGCTGTATACCCTATCATTAAAGCAAAAAATGTATTCCAAAAGGAAGGATAATAGTTAAGAGGTTTAATAAGCAGTTTCCATCTGTATGCACGGCTCAAATAACCAATCAGTGCAGCAAAGAGTGCGATGGCAATCCAAAAAGTATCGGCCATTTTTAACTTAGCGACCAATTCTTCCATACTGACATCTTTGAATGCCAAATACAAGAGGCCAAGGCCGATTGCCAGGAAGGCCAAAAAGCGGAAAATTCTTAATACTTTTGTTTTCAAAAAATTTACAGAAGTTTATTTGTTGCCGTATCCGGGAATATTATATTTGGGTTGAAAGATTTGGCTTCTTCAAAATCCAGTGAACCATAGGCAATAATTATCACAACGTCACCAACAGCAGCTTTTCTCGCCGCCGGCCCATTAAGGCAAATTTCCCCTGAGCCTCTTTCTCCTTTTATCACATAGGTTTCTAATCGCTCACCATTGTTGATATTTACTACCTGTACCTTTTCATTCTCAATAATATTAGAAGCTTCCATCAAGTCTTCATCAATGGTAATGCTCCCTACATATTGAAGATTTGCATCGGTTACCGTAACCTTGTGTATCTTTGATTTAACAACTTCTATATTCATAAGTTACATGAATTATTCGGCACAAATTTAAAAAATCTATTCATATTTTATATTATCAATCAACCTGATATTTCCAACCCATGCTGCAATAACACCTCTGATATTTTGGGTTTCTCGCCATGTTTGGACAGTTTTGAAATTTTTTTCATCCACAATATCAAAATATTCTACGTTTATATAGACATTTTTGTTTAGCTGATTTTTCACCCGGTTTTTAATTTCCTCAACTGTCATCTCATCTTTCTTTTCCCTTGACTCAAACAGAACTCTCGAAATTTCAGCTGCGTTTTTTCTTTCCTCACTATTTAAACGTTCATTTCTTGAACTCATTGCCAAACCATCCTCTTCTCTGATAATAGGGCATCCAATAATATCAATGTCCATGTTTTCCTGTTCTGTCAATTGCCTGATAATAGCAAGCTGCTGGAAATCTTTTTCTCCAAAATAGGCTTTGTGTGGACGGACATAATCAAACAGCTTGCTTACGACTTTTGCTACCCCATTAAAGTGACCGGGCCTGTAATAACCTTCAAGAATTTTATCCAATTCTCCGAAATCAAACGTTCGGTTATCTGGTTCAGGATACATCTCAGATTCCGAAGGATTAAACACTATATCGCAATCGAATTCTTCCAGCCAATCAATATCTTTTTGAACATCCCGCGGATACTTTTCATAATCTTCCCTATCGTTGAACTGGGCAGGATTTACAAAAATACTTACTACGGTAATATCATTTTCTTTATTGCAACATTCAACCAGCGACAAATGACCTTCATGCAATGCCCCCATAGTCGGGACAAAACCAATTGAATAATTTTTTTGTTTTAACCGGATTATTTTATCCTGAAGTTCATTTTTGGTTTGAAATACATCCATATTATCAATTAATAAGCGAATAAAACTTTGCAAATATATATTTTATTATGAGAGCAAAAATAATTTTGGTTTCAATATCTACATAAATTGATAAATAAGTTTTCTGGTTAGTTTAAAAATATTATTTTTGTGACATAACAACATGGGGACTTAGCTCAGTTGGCTAGAGCGCCACGCTGGCAGCGTGGAGGTCATGGGTTCGAGCCCCATAGTCTCCACAGTTTTTTAAGCCACTGTATATAAAACATATAGTGGCTTTTTTATATTCAAAAAATGAAAACCCCTATTCACAAAATTATCCAACAAGAACTTGAATAAAACGCCTGCAAAAACCTGAAGGATACTTCCTCAAAATATGCCACAATAGAACAATGTAACAATCAAACAATATTCCGGGGAAAATTTACAACGCACATCAAAATATTTGTTATATTTGCGTAATTCAATACCAAAATTACTTCAATTACAAGCTATGTCTAAAATTGTCTCACTCTCCGAAGCAGCCTCGATTGCATTGCATGGCATGATCTTAATCGCGAGGGAAAAAAAAGGCATGAATGTTACAAAGATTGCAGATCAGACAAACACATCAAAACATCATGTCGCAAAAGTTATGCAACGACTGGTGAAGTCGGGATATCTGATATCCCACCGAGGCCCAAACGGTGGTTTTGAACTTAAAGTGACTCCGGAGGAAATTAACTTTCTTGAAATTTATGAGAACATTGAAGGGAAAATCGAAATCAGTACCTGCCCTATGGATAAACCGGTATGCCCCTTTGATAAATGTATCCTGAATAATGTTACAAGTAAAATGTCAAAAGAATTCAGGGAATATCTGAGTAATCAAACTCTTGATCAATACATTTAAATAGGCAGATTCAGAAGTAGAGTCAAACTTTATAATGAGCATCAATTAGCAAATTAGTAAGCAGTAAGCACTCTGCAGTAGGCAGTGAATATGCAGCACATAAAGGATAAACAAATTGCCCTCCATAATTCGTATTGGAATAACCTAAAGTTTTGTTAGTTTCTTTCATATGTTAATAATTCCGCAGCCTCGCTTTTTAACCATTTTTGCATCTTTCGGGGTTTCGCTTTGCTTAAT
>JBNJFT010000180.1:0-3092 GCA_051747065.1 Bacteroidota bacterium
TACATCACCATTTTATTGGTTTACGCCTAACGGGCATTGTCATACATCGTGCACCGCCTCCGCCTCTTGGTAATTCAGAGCCTTCTAATGAAACCACATATTTGGAGTAATTGGAAACATCAACTTTATCCCGGATAATATCTTTTGCTCTTAAGATTTCGTAACCATTTTTATTCATTTCTTCCATCGTGTATACATTCCGTTCATAACCTATTACTTTGCCGGGTGCGATAGCAAAAAAGTTAGCTCCGCTATGCCATTGCTCCCGCTCCTGAGTCCATGCATCTGAACTGCCTCCACAAAGAACAGGCTTTAAGTCCATCCCCAAATCTTTCAAAGCTTTTAAGAGATTCTCCTCTTCCTTGATTTTCGAAACTTTTCCATCTTCAATATAAATATGTATGGTTTGATATTTATTGGCTTTTAATACCAATGGTTCGTACACCATGCATTCGGACTGGCTCAGAAAAGTAAATACCATATCAAGGTGAATAAAAGATTCGGGATGATAAGGAAGCTCCTGAACTATAATATGCCGGTTTTTCTCTCCCTGTTTTATTAACTGTTCAAGTATAAAATCAATACCCTGGGTAGTCGTCCTTGTCCCGGTTCCGATCAACAATATATCATCCCTGGCTATGAGAACATCGCCGCCTTCTATGGACGTCTTCGGATCAAAGTCTTTTTTATTCAAAGGATTAACCGTGCGGGTTTTAAACATTTCGTGATAATCAAAAATGGCCTCCATTATAAATGATTCGCGCTCCCTCACATCATTGGCCATACGTCCGACAAGAACGTCATCCAAAACTGACATTGCAGCGTCACGTGTAAAAAAGAAATTATGAAGGGGACGAAGCGAATAACGCTCCTTGTTCAGGTATTTGGTTAATGTATCCTTCTGCTCAACCACGCCCTGTATCAACTGCTCTGCGGATTCCTGAGGAGAAATTGCAAGCAGGTGATTAAATACATCTCCACGCGATTCAAATCTGCATATTTTTTCCAGCAAATTTTCCTTTATCTTCTCATTACTAAGTATATCAGATAATAAGTTTTTTACTTCAAAAGTAGTTGTTAACTTACTAAGCACTTCTTTAAACTGAGCATATTCCCTACTTGCCACAGACAAGTTCAAAATATCACTATACAAAGCTCTTTCAGCATTTTTAGGTGTCATATTCTCAACTTCTGTTCCCGGAGTATGCAAAATAACACCCTCTAATTCGCCAATTTCGGAAGTAACATTAACAGCTAATCGTTTTCCCATAACTAATTGAATTTAAATATTATACCTTTATCTCGTCAAAAGGACGCACAAATTTAATAATTGTTGGCCACATTCAGCAAAAAATAGCAGGAATTAATAGTTTTCAATATCTGAATAAAGAAACCAAAAAACTTTAGATTATTCTAATACGAATTACGAAAAGTATTCTTTAACCCTTATATGCTGATGTTTCTGGCTACTGCCTACTAATTTGCCTTTTGCTTTTAGCCTTTAGCCCCTGGCAGGGAATTTTCTGAATTTCGTCTTGGTGCTTATATATTTACCTGCTGGCTATCACCGATTTCTGCCTTCTGCTTTCTGCCGACTGCCACTAACCTCATTAGCAAACTGATGGTCATTTTAATATTTACTTATACTTATGAATTTGCCTATGAAACTTAAGCTACAGGATTAAAGGTACAAGAAACGGTACAAGTAAAGTTAATACCAATCCACTAAATACAGAAAAAGCGGCATATTCCACGCCAATCGACTTAGTAATCATTGGAAGTGTTGTATCCATAGAAGTGGCTCCGCCGGCTGAAATTGGAGCAAGTTTTCCAAAAGCTCTGGCTAAAAGCGGAGAAAACACTAATGTCAATATTTCGCGTATAATATTCGATAACAGAGCTATAACTCCTAATGTCTCGCCTGCAATCTCTTTTATGATTACACTGGACAAACTATAATAACCATATCCTGCACCTACTGCCCAACATTCCCGCAAACTCAGAGTCGGATCAAAAAGTGAATAAATAAGCGTTCCAAGAAATGTACCGATTATTACGGATAAAGGAATAAGCAAAATTCTCCAGCTTGCCGATTTTAATATTTTCAATGTGTTTTTATTTGCTCCTACTCCTATCCCTACTAAAAACAAAAGTGCATAAAGTACATAGGTAGTCATCTGATCACCGGAAAAAGCATCCGGAACAAATTCATAGATTCCGAATAAAACCCCTGCCACAAAGAAAAACAATATAATAACGGTATTCTTCATATTAGGTGCTTTTAAAAAAGATTTTATACACAAAATAACTTACGAATATACTTCCCATCGTTGCCAAAATGGTTATAATAAAAGACTGCAGCCCTATTTTCTGAAAGTTGGTAATAATTTGCTCATTCATTCCCACCGATATTCCAAGAAAAAATAGAAGCAGAAAGATAGATCCATCCGTTAGCCGGGAAAAAATTTTTATAATGGCTTTATAATCCCGGATAAATACTCCCAAAATAATACCTGCTATTAACAATGCTATTCCAAATGCCATATTTATAAAGGTTCTTAAACAGTTAAAACACAAATATAAAGGAACTATTTAAATTGATTATAAATCAGCAGGAAAAATATAATACAACTACATTTTTATCGTATTATATTACAAAGCTATTTAACATAATTTTTCTTGAAAAAACACTTATATTTTTGTAAATTAGTTTTCTAAAGTATTATATAAAAAAGGGAGGGTTCCATTATGAAAAATTTTATATTTTCTAATGTATTGAGAGAGCTCGTAAACTATAAAGCCTCTCGGAATTATCTTCTGAAAAAATTAGACAATCATTTATACAACTCAATTGTTGAGAAAGACGATCGCAATCTAAAAGAAGTTCAGGAAAAAAAGTACCATTTCATGAATTCCATGCTGCAATCATCAGTAAGGAATATTGAAAAAGGGTATTTTTCAAAGGACGTATTTAAAAAACTGGTTCAGGTTCTGGTAGAAAATTCAATTCTTAACGGCCAAACCTACAGCCAAAAACTTGAAGAATTTAAAGAGCATTACGGAGAATATCCGCCAAATTTCATTGTGCTTTC
>JBNJFT010000180.1:3192-4961 GCA_051747065.1 Bacteroidota bacterium
CGTGTAGAACTATACCGTAAATGGGAAGACCTGATCAAAAACAAAAAATACTGCGTGGCAGACTTCTGGAACAGCGGCGTATTGGTAAACGGATGCATTGCTTACGGCAGAAGAGGTGGTTATTTCTACATCGATTGGAACGGAAATATAATGCCTTGTGTATTTGTTCCATATTACGTGGACAACGTGTATGATCTCTACAACAACGGAAAAGGATTGGTCGATGCCTTATTCTCAGACTTCATGAAAAACGGAAGGCAATGGATTTATAATTACGGTCAGGCAACACCGGAAAAACCGAAAAACTGGCTAATGCCGTGCTCAATTAGAGACCATTATGCCAATTTCAGACATAACATTCTGCCTAGCCGGGCAAAAGGAGAAACTAAAGAGGCAGATGAATCCCTGAAGGATCCAAATTATTACAAAACCCTGGTTAGATATGACGAAGAGCTGGAAGAGCTAACTGAAGATATCTGGGAAGAAGAATACATGAAAAAACAGAAGGAAAGCGTTTAATTATTTGAAAAACAGAACAACAAAATAAAAAGCAGCATCTTCAGAAATGCTGCTTTTTTTGTATATTTGATCAAATCAGAAACAATATAGCAAAATGAATACTTTTGGACATTCCCTTAAACTATCCATATTTGGTGAATCACACGGGCATACAATAGGAATCACGTTGGATGGATGCCCCGCGGGACTCAAAATAGAGAAGGACGAATTCAATACAGACCTTGCCCGGAGAAAAAGTGGTAAAATTGGAACTACTCCCCGAAAAGAACTTGATCGACCGGAAATTATAAGTGGAATATACAAATCATATACTACCGGAGCTCCTATAACATTTATTTTCAGGAATAAAGACACAAAATCTAAAGATTATGAAACTTTTAAAAGAATCCCAAGACCCGGACACGCTGACTTTACCGCATACAAAAAATATAACGGATTCAATGATCCACGTGGCGGTGGGCACTTTTCAGGCAGGTTAACGCTGGGATTAGTTGCAGCGGGAGTAATCGCAAAGAAACTTATCTTTCCACTGTTCGTTAACGCAGAATTGATTGAAGCCGGAGGAGATCAAAACATAGAAAGGGCGATTCAAAAAGCGCTCAAAGACAACGATAGTATTGGAGGCATTATTGAATGCAAATCAGAAAATGTCCCGGTTGGATTGGGGGAACCATTTTTCAATAAAATAGAGGCAGTAATATCCCACCTGGTAATGTCCATTCCTGCAGTAAAAGGCATTGAGTTTGGCTCAGGTTTTCAGTCAGCTCAAATGAAGGGAAGCGAACATAATGACCCTATAATCGATAAGATAGGAAGAACAGAAACCAATCATGCAGGGGGCATAAACGGTGGAATAACTAATGGAAATGATCTTATTTTCAGAGTACCGGTAAAACCAACATCGAGCACACCCAAAAAACAAAAAACCATTAATCTGGAAAAAGAGAAAATAGAAGAACTTGAAATTAAAGGAAGACATGATGCATGTATAGCTCTGAGAGTTCCGGTAATTATAGAAGCCGTAACTGCTTTTGCATTGGCCGATTTTATGCTACAGGAACAGAGAATACCGCGTTTTTATGAGAGTTAGTTGAGTGAGTTAATTGAGTTGATTGAGTTGATTGGGCACTTTCAAAAGCAAGTAATATTTTGAAATACAGCAAGTTAAAAACAAAATTAAGCAAAGCGAAACCCTGAAAAGGGCAAAAAATAACTAAAAGGAGAACTCATTTTCTCTGCTGCCTGCTGCT
>JBNJFT010000181.1:0-2620 GCA_051747065.1 Bacteroidota bacterium
CATAAACTGTGATCTTTCATATATGACCGGATCTTCTATCTTTTTATAACTCATCTTTCCACGGAATTCATCTATGGAGTCGAAAGAATGTTTATTCATCCATTCTTTGAGTTCTTTTAGAATGTTTTGTAATTGGCCAAAGCCGTTTTTATATAGTGTAGAGCAAACCTGCACCGATTCAGCGCCTGCTAATATTTGTTTTACGACTCCATTGCCGTCATGAACACCTGTAGAGGCTGAAATATCAATTTTTTCTACTTTTGAGGAAATGATTCCTACCCATCTTAAGCTTTGCCGGATGTCGGAAGGTTTACTAAATACTTCGGAGGATGTAAAAGTCAAATTTTCAGTGTCTATATCAGGAGCGTAGAATCGGTTGAAGAGAACTACTCCCGGTACATCGAGTGCATTTAATCGTTCCACAAGGCCCACCAGGTTTGTGAAATGTGAGCCTAATTTAAATGCAAATGGAATGGATAATTTTTTATTCAGCTTTTCCGCTAAGTCGAAGTAAATCTTTTCGTATTTTTCCGCTTTTGCATTTTTATCCATTGGAAGAACAAATACGTTGACTTCTAATCCATCTGCACCCGCTTCTTCAATCCTCTGCGCAAATTCAATCCATTGTTTTGAAGAAACACAATTAATACTTGCAAAGATTGGAATGGATACTTCCTCTTTAGCCTGCCGGATAAGTTTCAGGTAGTTTTCCACAGAATTATTCTTGATGTAATAATCCACATAGTCCATGGCTTCAGGATAGTCGGTTCCTTTAGACAAAGTTCCGGCATCGTAAGTGATTTGTTCTTCAAAAAGCGATTTCAGTACAATAGCTCCGGCGCCGTTTTCTTCAAGTTGTTTGATTTTTTCAATTGAATTAGATAAACCTGAACTACTGACAATTACAGGGTTTCTTAATTTTATGCCAAGATAGGATGTTTCCGTATTCATATATTAATGAGTTAAAATTTTACAGTGTAAATTTAATGATTATTTCTTTTTCCAAAAATTAAACTTCCAATTCTTACTAATGTAGCTCCTTCTTCAATTGCAATTTTATAATCGTTGGTCATCCCCATGGATATTTCTTTAAAATGTCCGGAATCTTTAAAATAGTTGGATTTTAACTGTTGGAAAAATTGTGCCAGTTGTTTAAATTCTTTTCTGATCTGTTCTTCGTCATCAGTAAAAGTTGCCATTCCCATTACCCCGCATATCCGCACATTTTCGTACTCTTTAAATTTTGGATTCCTTAGCATTTCTTCTGCTTCTTCGTAATTAAAGCCGAATTTGGTTTCTTCTTCTGCAATATGAAATTGAAGGAGGACATCTATTACTCTGTTATGTTTTTTCGCTTGTTTGTCGATTTCTTTTATCAGCTTTGCCTTGTCAACTCCATGGATCAAATGAACAAAGGGGGCAATATACTTTACTTTGTTCGACTGCAAATGGCCAACCATGTGCCACTTAATATCTTTTGGCAGTTCCTCGTATTTTTGGGTTAATTCCTGAACCCGGTTTTCTCCAAACACTATTTGCCCTGCTTCATAAGCTTCCAGAATTGCTTCGTTGGGTTTGGTTTTTGAAATTGCTACCAACTGTACATTTTCAGGAAGTTCTTGTTTTATGTTTTTCAGATTATCTGCAATACTCATGTTTTCAGAACTGTTAATTAAATCCAAAAGTAATAAAAAAAAGCCCCGGATGAAAACCGAGGCTTTATTGTTTTCGTAAAAACATGCTAATCTTCAAATTTATACACTGCCAGGCCACTTCTTAGTTTTGGCTCAAACCATGTGGTTTTTGGCGGCATTATATTCCCGGTGTCAGCAATATTGATTAGTTGCTGCAGAGAAACCGGATGAAGTGCGAAGGCAACTTTATTGTCGCCATTATCCACCCTTCGCTGCAATTCTTTCAATCCACGAATGCCCCCGATGAAGTCAATTCGCTTGGACCTTCTTAAATCCTGAATGTTCAGGATTGGTTCAAGAACTTGCTTTGTCAGGATTGTAACATCCAAAACACCAATCGGGTCATTGTCATCGTATGTATTTTCCTTCGCGGTTAATGCATACCATTTTCCGTCTAAATACATGGCGAATTCATGAAGTTTTTGAGGGCGGTAAGGCTCAGAGCCTTTCTCCTCAATATCAAAGCTTTCTTTCAATTTATTCATGAATTCCTCTGAGCTATAACCATTAAGATCTTTTATAACCCGGTTGTAATCTAAAATTTGTAATTGGTCATCCGGAAAATGAACAGCCATGAAAAAGTTATACGCTTCGTTGCCTGTATGATTTGGATTGTTCTCTCTCTTTTCTTTGCCGACCAGGGCTGCTGCTGCAGTTCTGTGATGCCCGTCAGCAACGTATGTGTATGGTACTTTTTCAGCAAAGAGTTGTTCTATTTTTTGATTAGTTTCGTCGCTGTCAACTACCCAGAAGTGATGCCCGAAACCATCAACTGCAACGAAGTCGTAATCAGGGTCTTTGCTTTTCACTACGCTGCCTACAACTTCATCAATTTCCGAAACTGCCGGATAAGTGAAGAAAACAGGCTCCAGGTCCGCATTATTTACCCTTATGATTTTCATGCGGTCTTCCTCTTTATCCGGCCG
>JBNJFT010000181.1:2720-4960 GCA_051747065.1 Bacteroidota bacterium
TCATCTCTTTCTTCCATGATTTTCTGGAGTGAGTCCTCACAAATTACTTCTTTTCTTGCCGTATTGACCAATGTGGCATTTTTTGGCATAATTTTCATCAAGTCGTAATTGATGGAAGCCTTTGTTTTTTCATTTGCCGGGATATGAAGGGAAACATACTGGCACGTTTTGTAGAGTTCCTCCACTGAATCGACAGCTTTTATGCCGTCTTTTTCGATATCTTTTTTGTCTTTGAACGGGTCAAATGCATATATGTCCATTTTGAAACCCTTTGCTATTTCTGCTACGAATTTTCCAACATTTCCGTATGCATGAATGCCAAGTGTTTTACCTCTTAATTCGGTTCCGGCTTTTCCGTTGAATTGTCCTCTGGCAAAATACACCATCATGCCAAGGGCTAATTCAGCAACGGCGTTTGAATTTTGCCCGGGTGTGTTCATTACTACAATGTTTTTGGCGCTTGCCGCGTCCAGGTCAACATTGTCGTATCCGGCACCGCCACGGACAATAATTTCCAGATTTTCGCCTGCGTCGATTACCTCTTTTGTCACCTTATCACTTCTGACAATTAGAGCATTCACGTCTTTAACAGCATCGATCAATTCGGATTTATCTGAATATTTTTCAAGCAGTTTGAATTCATAGCCTGCGTCTGCGCAGATATTTTTTATACCTTCCACTGCGTTTGGGTGAAAAGGTTTTTCTGTTGCTACTAATAATTTTTTCATAAGCCTTTATTTTTTTTGAAAAAGAGACTGTATAAAAAGTTTTTTGAAAACGAAATCTGAAAATCAAGCTTTGCCCCTAATCCGGCAGCTGCCGGAAGGCTTGATTTTCAGCAACTTCACCCGGCATCCGCCGGGCAAGGGGCAAAAAGTTGCTGAAAATCTTATTCAAGAACTTTTTATACAGCCTCATGGATTATACAATAGATTGATTATTAAGCCTTTTCGTTTTCGAATTCTTTCATGGTTTCTATCAGGGCTAATACACTTTCTTTAGGAAGTGCATTGTAAAGAGAAGCGCGGAAACCACCAACTGATCTGTGACCTTTTATTCCTATCATTCCTTTATTAATTGCAAAGTCTAAGAATTCTTTTTCCAGGTCTTTGTATTCTTCGTTCATAATAAAAGTAACATTCATAAGAGAACGATCTTCCTCATTACCTACACATGGTTGGAAAAGTTTGTTTCTTTCAATTTCATTATAGAGCATGTCAGCCTTTTCCTTGTTGATTTTATGCATTCCTTCTACGCCGCCCAAATTCTTCAGCCATTTAAGAGTTTGAAGTGCTGAATAAATAGGTACTACCGGCGGTGTGTTAAATAGCGATTCCTTCTTTATGTGTGTTTGATAATCCAGCATGGTAGGAATATCTCTACTAACTTTACCTAAGACGTCTTCTTTAACTATAGCGAATGTTACACCGGCAGGAGCAAGGTTCTTTTGAGCTCCACCATAGATAATTGAATATTTTGAAACATCAATAGGGCGGCTGAAAATATCAGAAGACATATCGGCAATCAAAGGCATTTTTACATCGTAGTCTTCTTTTATTTCGGTTCCGTAAATTGTGTTGTTTGTTGTAATATGAAAATAATCCGCATCGTCCGGTATCTTGTAATCTTTTGGGATATAATTGAATGTGGTATCTTCGGATGAAGCTACGATATCAACATCACCGAAGAATTTTGCTTCTTTGATAGCTTTTTTAGCCCAGTTTCCGGTGTTAAGATAGGCTGCTTTTTTCTGGAACAAATTATAAGGTACCATTAAAAATTGTGTGCTGGCACCGCCGCCCAGGAAAAGGACATGATAACCATCCGGAATATTTAGCAATTCTTTAAATAGTTGTTGCGCTTCTTTAATAATCGCGTCAAACTCTTTGCTTCTGTGAGAAATTTCCATTATGGAAAGTCCGATTCCATCAAGGTCTTTTATTGCTTCCGCCGTTTTATCTATTGTGTACTGCGGCATGATTGATGGGCCTGCGTAAAAATTATGTTTTTTCATAGTTGATTGATTTAGATTATTATTAAAAAATGAATATAGCTAATTTACTTGTGAAATTTATAAAAAATTTATTTAGTTAACAATGAAAAAGGTCATTGAGGCATGGCGAATATATAAGTGTAATTGGCGGCAAAAGATTTCTTTTCTGTTTTTGTGTTCTTTTATTATAACAGGAAAAGAGTTCTTTTGTTAACTTATAAGCTATGCTGATTATAGGTGTGAAAAT
>JBNJFT010000182.1:0-4914 GCA_051747065.1 Bacteroidota bacterium
TATGAAAAGAATCATTGTTCCTATAGATTTCTCAAAAGAGGCCATGGAAGGTTTAAACCTGGCAATCACATTATCAAAAAGCATTCCTTCCGTAATTGAAATGGTTTACGTTCAAAAAAAGAAAGATGAATTTTACCACATTACCAAGGAAAAAGAACAAGAACTGGCAGAAAAGAAATTCAAAGAAATACAAAAGAAATACAAATCAAAACTTCCGAAAAACACAGAACTAAAGTATATCATAAAAAAAGGAAAAATATATACAGAGGTAGTGAACCAGGCTCATTCTTTCAATGATTCGTTTATTGTTTCATCTACCCACGGCGCTTCGGGTTTTGAAAAGTTTTTCCTGGGCAGCAACACATTCAAAATTATAACGGCAACAACCAAACCTGTTTTTACCATTCGCGATACAATTTCACCCAAGGAAATCAGGAATATCATTCTTCCATTAGACACTACTCATGATACAAGGCAGAAAGTTCCTTTCACTGCAGAAATAGCAGGTTTCTGCAACGCCAAAATTCATGTTGTAAGTGTTTGTCAAACGCTTAGTAAGGAGTTTGAAAAAAAGCTCAATGGCTTTTCAAAACAGACTTGTGAATATCTGGATAAGCAAAACATTCCATACGAAACAGATTTTCGTTCAGGCAAAAACATCACAGACCTGACACAGGAATACGCAAAAGAAGTAAATGCCGATCTGATTTCCATTATGACAGAACAATCACTGGCTTTTTCCGGTGTCGTTATCGGAGGCAATGCCCAGGAGATGCTAAACACATCAGATTTTCCCGTTCTGAGCATCACGCCGAAGGAATTATCCATTAAAGGAAATTTCAGAACACAGGGGTATTAAATCAATGAACCCGGGGAGTTGGCAGAAACTGCAGTGGCAGTTGCAATGGCAGAAGGCAGGTGAGCACTGAAGCGATTACGAAAGGGCGAATTTGCTACAGCACAAAGGGGCGAAGAAAAAAATGCTGAAAAGCAAAACAAGAACGGGAAGAAATCAGCCCCGACCAAAAGCTAAAAGCTAAAGGCAAACTGCAAGGAAAAATCTGACACAGTTTTTTGAATATTTCCTATTAGTGCTTAATCACTTTTCCTGGTTCTTATCTTTTCCTTTTTTACCATGATAGTGATAGTGAATTTCCCAGTCGTATTCATCCCAGTCGCCATACTGCTCCTCCAGTTCTTCCTCAATTTCCCAGTCATACTTTTTGCGTTGGGGGCCCCTGTTTTTATAGAAAAAAGCAATGATCACTCCGGCAATACCGCCAAACAAATGGCCTTCCCAGGAAGTTTTTGCATCAATGGGCAGCAGGCCCCATATTAAGCCACCATATAAAAATGCTACCAACAGGGAAATAGCCATCAAACGAATTGATTTCCGAAACAAACCGCTAAAAAATAAAAAGAAAGCCAGCCCGTAAATCACACCACTAGCCCCGATATGATATCCCGGGCGGCCCCCAAACCATAGCCAGAAACCGGAAAGTAAATAAATTAAGATAAAAGCTTTAAAAGCGATTGGCCTGTAGAAGTAGAAAATTCCGGAGCCTAAGACCAAAAGCGGAACGGTATTGGCCATAAGGTGGTTAAAATCTTTGTGTGCTAAAGGTGAAGTAATAATTCCATGAAGATTCTCAACGCGCAGGGGATAAACTCCCAGTTGTGAAAAATCAGCATCAAGAACAACTTCTGAAATTTTAACGATCCATATCAATAAAACAAATAAACCCGGAATAACCAGACTATAATAAAATTTCTTTTTCTCCTTATCCATACACTCCCTGCCACATTTTTCTTCCGGTTAAAAATCGAAACTCCCGGTTGAAAGAACTTCCAACCGGGAAAATAAATATTTTATATTATTCAAGAGGTGCCCAATCTGCAAAATGATCTGATACGACAAATGTCTTAGGTTCTGTCACCCATGAATCATTGGAATTATACGTCCACTCCATTGTTTCTGATCCTCCGCCACTCTGTGTGGTGATCAAAAACCGATGAGACAAATGGCCTATGTAATTGGCCTGGTCTCTTGGTAAATCCTGATCGCCGCCACTTGGATCAACAGGAACCCAGCCATAATTTGGCAGATAGATTTCTGCCCACCTGTGAAAAACGTCATCCATGCTGGCATCATCTCCGCGAATAACTAACGATCCAACATAGCGTGCAGGGATACCAATGGCTCTGCACATTGCAATATACACAAACGTATATTCAGAACACGAACCGTTTCCCCGATCAAGCACGGTTGGAGCAGTATTCCATCCTCCAACCATCTCATAATACATATTATCAATTAAATAGTTGAAAAGAGCCCGTGCTTTCCAATAAGGATTATCAGATGTTTGATCTCCCAGGGCTTCTTTTATTCCATCCCGGATAATCGGGTGATCGTATTGATATTTTTCATTATTCTCCAGGTATTTATCTTTGATAGCATCGGGAATATCATCGAGAGAACCTACTTTATCAGGGAAAATAAACCATCGCGTATCATAAGTGGTTGCTTCAACGTTCATTTCATAATTAATCATTTCACCCGGTTCAATCTGTTCCTCAGAATAATGGGCAGTTATCTGTCCCCATTGATCTGACGTTTCTTCTGTAAATTCTGGTGAAAAAGAAGGATCTTTCTTTAACTCCTGGTTTTCCCGGTCTTGTGGTATTGCAATGTGAACATCCAGTTCCTTAAGCATGCCGGGGCCAAAATTGGTGACTTGATGCGTATAAGTTACCTCGGCATGATGGGGGTTTGTTTTTCGGGTGGTTTCTCCATCGTCAACGGCCATTTGAAAGATCTTATCGCTTTGTGAATCGTTTGCCCAAAGATGCTTGTCAAAATAAGCCAACCCGCGTGTGAATTTTCCGGGCGCTTCTGTAATAATAATCACAGAACCGTCTTTAGGTGAAACCATATACAATTCATCCTTCATTCGATCTGATATCCAGAGGTATTTTCCGTCAAAAGTAATTCCTCGTGGATCCTTTGCCGGGGATTTAAAGGTGTTAATTGTTGTTCCGTCATCGGGGTCAAACTGAACAATTTTATTCTCACTGTTATCTACAGTCCACAAGTATTTTCCATCCCATGTCAGCCCCCGGGGGCTGCTTAACGGCGCATCTACACTATGTACAATACTTCCATCTTCTCTGTCAATTTTGTAAACAACACCATCGTAATTCTCAGAAAGAGGTATCCCGCCTTTTACATCAACATTCCACAAATATTCTCCGTCCCATGCAAGACCCATAGGCCAGTATGCAGGAGAGGACAACTCTTTTGCTGTTTCACCTGATTCAGGATTAACTCCATACAACATTTTGGATTTACGATCCGCAACCCACAACATTTCGCCATCATAAGTCAGGCCGGTAGCAATTGCTCCGGGTGTATCAAATTTTTTCTTAACTTTTCCCGGGTAAGCATCAACTTGTTGAGGTATAAAAAGAATTACGGTGAAAATAACTGCTACAAGGTTTTTATAGTTTTTCATAATAGAACAAGTTTAATTGTTTCAAACCAAATATATAAAAAAAAAGAGTTTTGTTGTCAAAGCAAAAATAAACACAGCTTCAAACAGGGGAAAGAATATTTATTGATTGGTCTTCAAAATATATTAGTCTTCATTCTATAAAAATCATGTAGATTTGCATAAATAAAAGTAACAATATGCTGGAAAAGAAAAAAGTTGAAGCTGAAAGAGCGATATTAGTAGGAGTAAAAAGCATTGAGCAAAATGAACAGGAAGTTCAGGAGTACCTGAAAGAACTAGCTTTTCTTACAAAAACTGCCGGGGCCACACCTGTTGAACAATTTACACAGCAACTTAATAAACCCAATCCAAAAACTTTTATTGGAAGCGGAAAATTAGATGAGATAAAAGATTTTATCAAAGAGAATAATATCGATACCGTTATTTTTGATGAAGAATTGACTCCTTCGCAGATGAGAAATGTGGAAAAGCTTCTCAAATGCAAAATTATGGACAGGGCAAATTTAATACTGGATATTTTTGCAAAACGCGCTAAAACAGCCCATGCAAAGACTCAGGTTGAACTGGCTCAATACGAATACCTGTTGCCGCGCTTAACCGGCATGTGGACTCACCTGGAAAGACAACGTGGAGGTATTGGCACAAGAGGCCCGGGAGAGAGAGAAATTGAAACCGACCGTCGTATTGTTCGAGATAAAATTACACGACTAAAAAATCAACTGGCAAAAATTGATAAACAAAAGACTACACAAAGAAAAAACAGGGGAAAAATGGTGCGCGTGGCTCTCGTGGGCTACACCAATGTCGGAAAATCCACGCTAATGAATCTATTAAGCAAATCGTCTGTTTTTGAGGAAGATAAATTGTTTGCTACACTAGATACAACGGTAAGAAAGATAGCTATAGGGAATTTGCCTTTTCTTATAACAGATACAGTCGGATTTATTCGAAAATTACCACACACCCTCATAGAATCTTTTAAATCCACTCTGGATGAAGTCAGAGAAGCAGATATATTGCTTCATGTAGTAGACATTAGTCATCCCGGTTATGAAGAACAGATACAGATCGTAAATCAAACGCTTCATGAAATTGGTGCCGGAGAAACACCGACCTACATTGTTTTTAACAAAACAGATCAATTGGAATTAAAGGATCACAAGGAAGATTTCGAAGTCAACTCTGATGAAACGATCCACACTTTCCAGGATCTCAAAGAAAGCTGGATGGCAAAAACCAATTACAAGAGCATCTTCATTTCTGCTAAGGAGAAAACTAATCTTCAGGAATTAAGAGAACTTCTTTATAACGAAGTGAAAAAAATCCACGTGAAAAGATATCCGTATAACGACTTTTTTTATTAAGAGGTTGGATGGTAGATGGTAGATAGTAGATAGTAGAT
>JBNJFT010000183.1:0-2983 GCA_051747065.1 Bacteroidota bacterium
GAGGGTTATACAGTATTGGCAGAGATTTTGCATTATAGGAAAAATCAAAAGGACGGGAGGAGAGGATGGGAAAAACTAACATTTTAATTATTGATTCAGATGAGTCCAGCAGACTTCTTCTTGAAGAAATGATACGTATGGTGTTTCAGGAAACACAGGATTATCAGATACTTTCCACTTCATCAGGTGATGAAGCGATTACAATGTGTAATGAAAATAATATAAAGCTTATTCTCTCCGAGATTAATATTAAAGATGTAAATGGTTTAGATGTAACAAAAAAGATCAAAGAATTATATCCTGAAATCCCTGTCATAATACAAACTGCCATTATTACAGATGATACAGAAAAAAATGTATATTTAACTGGTGCTGACAGTTACCTCACCAAACCTTTAGATAGTCGTGTGATAACCAATAAAATCAAAGAAGTTTTGAAGATGCCTCCTTCCAATTAGGCATTTTCAGAAGTAGAAGATAATCTTAAAAACACATTTTTTTAGCTGAAAGAAAAGTAGTTAGTAGCCAGTAGTTAGTAGCGATTTGGCAACTGTTAAAGGCTATAGAATTCATTTTATGCCATCCTGCTAACTACTAAATACTATCTACTTCTCAGTTAATTGATGGGCATTTTAATATTTACTTCTACTCCTGAAAGTGCCTATTCATGATTTTATCTACTCAACATCCTCCCACAGAGGCATTGTAAAGTTAAAGTCGCTTCCTTTCTCCAATTCACTTTCTGCCCAAATATTCCCACCGTGTTTTTTTACAAATTCCTTACACAGAATTAACCCTAAACCTGTACTTTTTTCATTTTCTGTGCCTGCTTTTGAGAGGTGGCAATCAATCTCAAATAGCCTGCCAACATATTCAGGAGGAATGCCCGTCCCGGTATCTGAAACGGTGAATTGAACAGATTTTTCAGTCGATTCTGTTTGTATCTTAACCACTCCACCTGAATAAGTAAATTTTATGGCATTGGTTACTAAGTTTCGTAATACGGTTTTTAACATTTCTTTATCTGCAGAGATATAATCGTTGCTATTAACTGCGATTTTTAGATTGATACCCTTGGAATCTGCAAGCTGCCCGGATGCTTCTTTTACTTCCTCAACGATTTCCGATGGAGCAACTTTCTCAAAATCAGGTTCTAATTCTCCTCTTTGTATTCTTGACCATTCCAATAGATTCTCTAATAAATTAAAGGCATTTTTTGAAGAATCATACATTTGCTGAGCAAAATACTTAATTTTTCCCGGCGAATACTTTTCTGCATTTGTTATAAGCATTTCACTATAACCAAGTAATAAGTTAAAAGGATTTCTCAAATCATGGCCTATGATTGAGAAAAATTTATCTTTTGTGGCATTGAGTTCTTTTAATTCATCATTTGCAGCATTGAGTTCTTCCAGGGTATTTTCCAGCGCGTTTCTTTTTCGTATCAGCTCTCTTTGAAGGCCAGTGATTTCATGATTTAATTGGTGGAGTTTTTTGTTCCGTTCTATACACTGTTCTGCATCTACTCCACCCATAACTAGCAATTTATCTGATTTTCGGTAAACCTGGGCCCAGATTGAAGTATTCACTGACGAATAATCGCCCAAAGTGAGATACCCTTCAAAAACCAAGGGGGCAGAGCTTTCTAGCGACACAAGCCTGTCAAATGTCGGATTAATAAAACTTTCTTTGGCTTCTCCCTTAAAGAATTTTTTGATAAACGCATTTCCAAAAAGCAATTCGCCATCAGCAGTAAACAATGCGATACCTATCGAGTTATTTTTGGTTAATGTAGCATTAATTTCGTCTTTCCATTCAGATAATATGTTTGATATAGATTTTTCAGGCATAGATTAATGCATTGCATTTGGGGTTTCAATATCTTCATTTGATACTTTTACAAAGATAGGAATATTCGTTTGCATCCATTCGTAAAAAGGATAAATCGCGTTGAAAATATCAGGGCTAAACACTTCTTTTAAGATTTCCATCCATGTATTCATTTGGGCTGCCCAATAGTTGGTAGTAAATCCGTGACTGCGATACGCCCTGAAAACCCACAGAACAGTTTCTACAAATACATCCGGATTGTAATTTTTCAGTATAGAGGCAATAAAACGCACATGATTGCCGTGATTGTCCTGCATCATACTAAGATTGTGTTCTCCCCCGATAAGGTTGTTAATTTCGGGTTTTTCCAACATCTTTTTGTTGATCTCTGAAATCAACTCGTCGGATTTCTTACGGTATTCTTCAGCAGTTTTCGTATCTACCTGCTTCAGTTCTCTTGCCGTTTTTAAAAGATAATCTTTATCCATATGAATTAAAATTTTTTATAAATGACTCAACGCTCATTAAGTCAGGTTTGTAATATATATTTTTATATTTTTGTAATACCTCTTCTCCTCCACGGCTGAAGGCCTGGCCTCCAACTAAAACAGGCTGGCCTGGAAATTCTTCCCGGACTTTCTGAAGCATTTCTTCAAGAACCGGCAAATGAAAATATATACTTAATGAAACAGCAAGCAAATCAGGCTTGACTAGTTTTGTATAATCAATGAGTTCTTTTGTCGGGGTATTGGCACCTAAGAAGTATGAATTCCACCCATTCATCTCAAAAATATCGCTGATCATTTTCACACCTATCTGGTGCTGTTCTTCTTCAACGCAGGAGAGTATAACTGTCTTTTCTGTTTTCCTTTTTGTGGCTATATTGTGATAAAATTCATTCAGAATTGCCTCTACGATTGCGGAGGCTAAATGCTCTGTGGCAACACTGATCTTATTGTATTCCCAGAGTTTACCAATCTCATAAAGCGAACTTTTAAGCACATCTTCGTAAAGAGCTTTAACAGAGTTAGCCTGTTTAAAATAATCATGAGCATACTCAGAACACCGGGAGCGGCCCCCGGAGATCAATAGTTTTACGAATTCTTTATGTTGATTTGCCAAGTCCCTTTCCATATCGCGATATAATACATTT
>JBNJFT010000183.1:3083-4879 GCA_051747065.1 Bacteroidota bacterium
CCTGCCAACAAATTAAAATTTAATAACAAATTTAGTTCCCTGGCCTTTTTCACTGAACACTTCCACACTTGCATTGTTCTTGTCAAGAAATTCTTTACTTAACAATAGCCCTAAACCAGCCCCCTCCTGGTTATATTCTTCATCTTTTTTAGATTGGATATACGTAAATATTTTATTGATTCTTTCCTCGTCCATGCCTATCCCTGTATCTTCAATCTCAATTACTGTTTGTTCGCCTTCTTTAAAAACCCGGATAAAAATGTTTCCTTTCTGGCCAGTAAATTTAACTGCATTTGAAAGGATGTTGCGCAGGCTGGTTTCCAGCATATTTGGATCGGCGAATACAAATTCTTTCTCGTTATCATATTCTGTTGATACTTTCAATTCTTTGAATTCAATTCTTGGTGTTAAAAATTCCAGTATTTCTCCTATAACAGCTATCAGATCCACAGGCTCCTTTTGCGCTTCTAATTGAAGCAGATCATTTTTAGACCAGCTCAATAAATTTTGAAGGGTTTGATACAAAGAACTGGTTGTTACTCTTATAATATTCAATTTATCTTTTAACTCTTCCCTTTTGAAATTTTGAAACCTGGAGAGCAAAAACTTTGTGAACTCATCCAGGGATGAAACGGATCCTCGTATATCATGAGAGATAAGCGATAAAAATTTTGATTTTACTTCGTTGGAGCGCTCTAGTTGTTCCGTTTTTTCTTCCAATTCCCGGTTCGAAACAAGCAATTTTAAATCTGTCTCAATATGTTGTTTTACTTCATCCAATAACTCTTCATATAAACTACTGTAATGATTCTCTTTATTATCTAATACGCAAACAGTACCAAACACTTCGCCATCAGGATAATTTACAGGCATCCCCAAATAGGAGATCATGTTTAAGTCTATGTCGGGATTGTTGTCTTTCCATAAATGGCTCTTTGTTGCATCGGGAACTAATAATTCGTCCTGTTTTCCAATTACAGTCTCACAATACAATCCATATACAAGTTCCTCTTTGCCTCCAACTTTATAGGGATTTCCCTCTGTCTGGCTTTTCAGAAACACTTCAATGGTCTCTTTATTTAGCTTCATAATTAAAGCAGAAGGCACATCCATCATTTTAGCTGTCAAGTCTAATAGAGACTGCCACTTTTCAGTGATTTCATCACCGGGCTCTGGCTTTAAATCAGAGGCAATTCTGACTTGCTTTTTTTCATTGGCCTCTCTTATTGTAACCCTTGAATAATTTTCATCCTCCATATAATCAGTATTTACTTCTTATGGTAACCCTTTCAGAAAAACTTCCCTATCTTTTCCAGCAACTCATCTTTATCAACAGGTTTGCTGATGTAATCATTACAACCCGCTTCCATGCTTTTCTTATCATCTCCGCTCATGGCATAAGCAGTTTGTGCGATAATGGGGACTTCTCTGTTTTTATCAGATGAAGCGCGTATCTTTCGGGCCACTTCCAGTCCGTTTGTATCCGGAAGTTTTATGTCCATCAGTATAAGTTCAATTTCGGGATGGTTTATAAATGCCTCATAGCCTTCTTCCCCTGTTTCACAGGTGATAAGATTCAATCCATGTGGCTCGAGAAGCGCCTTCATATAATCACGGCTTGTCGGGTCATCTTCTATAAGGAGTAGAGTTTTTTCTTCCTTATTGGATATATCTCCCTCTGAATCTTTTTCTTTCCCGCTTTGTTTACTTGGTTTTCCTTCATAAGGAAGAGTGAAATAAAACACGGAGCCTTCCCCTTCTTTAGATTTCAGCCACATCTCTCCGCCCAATAATTC
>JBNJFT010000184.1:0-4853 GCA_051747065.1 Bacteroidota bacterium
TTATCTGCTTTTTCGGCTCTTTCTTTTGCCGACTTCATTTCCCTGTTGACTTTTTGCAATATTTTTATGTTTTTCTTTTTGTTACGGTAACCGTTATAAATAAGTATTGCTATAATCAGAAGCAGTATGAAAGTGACTAATAGCAGATTTCGCTGGAATCTTTGACTTTCTATCTTTTTTTCATTTATTAAATTCTCTATCTCTTGTTCCCTTTTTTCAGTCTTGTAATTATTTTGAATTCTGGCGATTTTCTCTTTAGTTTTTATATTGGAAAGGGAATCCTGAAGGTTATGAAATTTTACATGAGTTTTATAAGCTTCTTTAAAATTTCCGGCATTCTTGTGACAATCAGATAGTAATTGGTACAGCTCCATTTTTAATTCGGCATCTTTTACAATGCTGTTGTATTTAATTGCCTGTTGAATGTATTTCAGCGCAGCGGGGTAATTTTTTAAATCGCACTCATTTTTTCCCAAATATTGATAAACTTGAGATAAACCCTTTTGATAGTTTTTCTTTTTAAAAGTATTAATGGACTCTTTTAGGTGTTGGATTGAAAGAGGATATTTTTCTAATTTATAGTATAATTTTCCCATATCCAGTTTTAATTCTGCTTTCCCTAAATCGAAATCAATTTGATTATAGATTTTCAATGCTCTATTAAAACAAGAGTCAGCTTTATTATAATTATCCATTTTGAAATAGGTAAATCCGATGCTGTGAAACCGGTAGGCGATTAATTTCTGGTTATCCTCACTTTGGGCCTTTTCAAGGGATTTGTTGAAAGCCTCTAATGCTCTTTGGTAATTTTTAAGTTTAATATGAAGATTTCCGATATTCCCTAAAATTTCCGCAACCTGATTTGGCATTCCCGTTTTAGTAAAATATTTCTCTGCTTGGTAAAATGCGTCGAGTGCTTTGGGATAATCGCCTGTTCTTTTGTAGACAATGCCTTTGTAACGGTTTATTTCCCCTATACCATATGTGTAATTTTCCCTTTTAAATATTTCATGAGCTTTATTATAATAGTATAAAGTGCTGTCATAATTCCCTTGTCGCCAATAAACAATTCCAATGCGGTGCAATGTATTGGCTTTACCTTTTGGGTTCTGAGCGTTGGTATATAGTTTTTTTGCTTCTGTTAATTTGCTGTAGGCTTTTTTGAGTTTATCCTCGTCAATTAATTGTAAACCGGTTAGCCGGTAATAAGCCGCTAATCCTGTTTTATTGTTCGTTTTCCTGGAGAGGTTATAGATGGTATCTTGTATTTTGGTTAACTTTTGAAATTCAGTTTGATGCCAGTGATAGTTCCCTTTACATATATATGCTTTAATCAATTTCGAGGTATCATTCATTCTGTTTGCAAGCTCAAAAGCTTTATTTTGATAAGAAGTTGATTGGGAGGGTTTTGCAGGGAGGTGTAAATCAGACAGAGCAATATTTAATTCGAATTGCTTATTTATATCTGTTGTTTGGTTCAATAAGTTTGTTAAACTATCAATATAACTTTGTGAACAGGAGTTGTAGAAAGCAAAGAGGAATAGTAAAGAGAAAAATATTTTTGGCCATTTTATCATTTGTCAACCATTTGAAATTTAATTAGACAAGGTTATAATATTGAAATCACCAAATTCACAAAGCAATAAAAAAATGGTGACGGATGAATTTATTATTTCTTTGATGGTAAAGAGAGTATAAAGATGCTTCCTTCTCCTTGTATGCTTTTTATAGTCAGATCACCGTTATTTCTTCTGGCAAAATCAAAGCATAGATTTAATCCCAACCCGCTTCCTTTCTCTCTTCCTGTTCCGTAAGTTGTAAAAAATTGTTTTTTGTCTTGAATCTTTTTCAGGTTTTCCTCATCTATTCCTATCCCATTGTCCTCGATGCTTAAAAATACTGTTTCTTCTTTAATTTCAGAATGTATTCTTATTTTTCCTCCTTTATTTGAGAACTTAATTGCATTGTTAATGAGATTTCTTATAATTGTTTTAATCATGTTATTATCTGCGAATACTGTCAATTCAGTAGGTAATTCATTTTTTATTTCAATGTTTTTATTATTAGCTAATGAATTCATCAATTCAAGGTTCTCTTCAACAAGGTCATACAGATTTATTAATTCGGGATCAAAGTTGAGTTTTTTTCTTTGTTGCCTGGACCAATAAAGTAAATTTTCCAGCAGATTGTAGGTTTGGTCGGCTGCTGTTTTTAAAGATTGTAAAGATTTGTCTGAAATTTCCTTATTGTTAGCCCTGTCTTCGAAAATTATGTCCATCATGCTTTTGATTCCTCCTAGTGGGGCTCTTAAGTCATGAGAAATAACCGAAAACATCTTATCTTTTGTGGCATTTGATTCTCTTAGCTCTTCTGCCTGGGTTTGTATTTTGTCATGTGCGGCTTTTAATTCAAGATGAGTTTGAATCCTCATCATTAATTCATCCTGATTAAACGGCTTAGTGATGTAATCGACCCCACCGGCTTTAAAACCTTTGATGATATCCTCATTGGAAGTTTTGGCAGTAAGAAAAATCACCGGTATATCTTTGGTTTTAGAATCTTTTTTTAACTCATTGCATACCTGGTAACCATCCATCTCCGGCATCATTATGTCTAAGAGGATAAGAGAAGGGATGATTTTCGGAGCTATTTCGAGCGCTTCGCGGCCATTTTTTGCAAGAGCAATTTGATAATTCCAGTCTTTCAGCATATTACCCAGCAGTTTTAAATTCTGCATGCTGTCATCGACTACTAATATTACGGAATCTTCTGGTTTAAAGTATTCAGTCATGAAAAATCTATTTAACTGATTTGATTATAAAAATATAAAATTTAACGGATTAATCGGAATATCTGCTTCCTTTTATTAAATTATAAATTTCATTGAACTCCTGTAATTTATTTTGTAAGTTTTCAATATCAAAATTGTCAAGGTGAACTGATAATTTTTTTATGTATTCATCCCATATATCCAACAAATAGTAATCCTGCATTTCTTGTAATTGTTTTACAAATTTTTCAATCTCAAAAATTATCAAGTTATCTTTTATACGTTCCCAAAAAGGAAAAACAACTTCGTCAAGAGTAGATATAAGATTATCGTATTCTTCTTTTTTTAACTCATGTATTTGTCTGGTTTTCTTACTTGATGCTGTTTGAGATTGTTTGATTTTTTGTCGGTAGGGAAGGTATTTTTTTAGTTTGCCATAGAGTTCATTTTTGGTTACGGGTTTTTTTATGAAATCATCAAAAATGGTTTTTGCCTGATCGGTTTCTTCATCCATAGTAGCTGCAGTAAATGCCAATATTGGGGTTTTCCTGTTTTTATATTCTGCCCTTATAGTTGCAGTTGCTTCAAAGCCGCTCATGTCAGGAAAGCGAAGGTCCATTAGAACAAGGTCAGGGGTGTTTATTTTTAGGATTTTAAGTGCTTTTTCCGCACTCTGGGCTTCTATAATTTCAATTTTATCTGAGTCTAATAAATTTCGTACTGTTTCAATATTGTATTGTATGTCATCAGCAACAAGGATTGTAGCAGGCTCAAATTCTACATTTGTTTCATCTTGTTCATTTTGAGTTTGTTGAATTTCTTTTAGTTCACTTTCTTCTATATCAGGAAGAATAATTGTGAATTTTGAACCCTTGCCAATACGACTGCTTAGATTTATCTCGCCGTTCATATTTTCAACCAGTTTGCTGGTAATATTCAGTCCAAGGCCTGTACCTTCATATTTTCTGCTATCTTGTCCATCTTTTTGTTCAAAAGCATTAAAAATATGTTTTTGTTGTTTGCGTGGTATCCCAATTCCTGTATCTTCTACTACCATTTTTAAATCATACAATCCATTATTTTTTGATTTGGTTTCCAGCTTAAGATTTATATGACCTTTTTCAGTAAATTTTATAGCATTTCCTACTAAATTAAAAAGTATCTGTCTGATTCTTACTTCGTCCAGCATTAGTATCTTGGGTAGTTCAGGGCTTATATCGATTAATAATTCAAGGTTTTTCTCTTTGATTTTCTTATCAAAAATATGTTGAATGTCTTCAATAATTGTAGGTAACTGTACAGGTTGTCTGTCGATTTGGAGTTTACCGGCTTCAATTTTCGACAGATCCAGAATGTCATTAATCAGAGCCATGAGCGTCTTGCCGCTTGAAACAATAGCCTCCATGTAATTCTTTTGTTCATTATTGTCCATTTTATTCATCAATACCTCACTGAACCCAAGTATGGCATTCATTGGCGTTCTTATTTCATGAGACATATTGGCTAAGAATTCACTTTTGGCTTTTGATGCAGCTTCTGCATTCTCTTTTGCAGTCTGTAACTGTTTTTCGTATTTCTTTCTTTGTGAAATATCTCTGATTGTACCAACTTTCTTTTTTGGTTTTCCTTTTTCATCGTATAAAAATCTTACAGAATAGGATGTTATAATTTCTCTACCGTTCTTTTTCAGAAGGGATACTTCAAAATCACTTACCTTGGATTTCTTTTCTAATTTTTTAATTAGTTTATTACGCTCATGAGGTTTTGCATATATTTTTAAAATGTGGCGACCAATTAGTTCTTCTCGTGTATAACCTGTCAATCTGTGAATTGAAGGGCTAACTTCTATAATTTTTTCTGTTTCAATATCTACTTCAATGTACACATCATATATACTTTCAAGGATATATCTGTATTTTTTTTCGCTCTCCTTAGATTTTTTTTCTGACAGATGACTTTTCTTCTCCAGTGTTAGCTGATCTGTTTTTAATCCAACAATATTAGATAATTCAGTCGATATTTCTATGAGTTTATCATCCCATTTTCTTTTTTTGTAATCTTCAAAAATAATAAAACCGGAGGG
>JBNJFT010000185.1:0-4841 GCA_051747065.1 Bacteroidota bacterium
AAAATCCCCGCAAGAACAACCATGCCAATTCCTACGAGAAGAGCTAGTTTTTGCCTGATTGAACGATTTTTCCTCATATTTTTTGATTTATTGGTTTTTTAAAAGGAAATACGGGATAAATAATAAAAGGATTGAATTTTTTTGGTGAGATAAATTACCATAAAAGATGAACACTTTTCTGGATAAATATTTTGAGAAGTGAAAAAAAAACATTAAAAAAGCCACTCTCATATCTTTTCTTTAATAAGAATGGCTTTTGCATTTTATTTTTCGAACCTAAAATAACAAAAAGCGAGGAATTTTAATCTTTTTTCACATCGCTGTCTTTATCAGTATCAATATTCACTGTTTTCGGGTTCCCATAGTATTCAACATCACTGTTAGATTTGGCAACTACATTCAGAGTTTCGGTGACATATACTTCTGCTTTTGCATTATCTGTGGCTTCAAGGGTGCAGCTTTCAAGTTTAAAATCCTCGGCATCCAGTTCGCTGTTTGAACTGCAAAGGATTATAGCTGATTTAGCTTCTCCATGGAAGTCTGCTTCACTGTTAGAATGCATGGTTAACTTTAATTTTTCAAGAGATACATTTGATTTCGTGTCAAACTCGCATCTTTCCGCCAGTGTAATCTCATTCAAATTCTGTACAGAAATCTCTATCGTCGGTTCTGTTCCTGCAATATCGTAAGCTGAAATATTGAGGCATCCATTACGGACGTTCGTACGTATCTTATCAATATCGCTTTTATCAGCTTTGACAACCACCTTTTGTTCATCTTCCTGCGTCCATTCTATAGATATATTACCTTTTGCATGTATGCACTCGAAAGCGTCCATTTTGCGCGTTTGGGTAGTTATTTGTTGCTTTTGATCGGCTACATGCTTTTCATACTGGACTTTTGTTCCTGTAAGTACAGCTGTAATACCCAAAAGTAGCACAATCAATCCGACTAATAATATTTTATTGCTTGTTTTCATACCTTTATTTTTTATGAATTTCACTTAATCAATTTTACTATTTAACTTAATTACTCAATTAACTCAATTAACTTAATCAACTCAATCAACTTAATCAACTATTTACCATTATTCTTATAAACCTTATATAACTCTTCCAGACTCATTTCCAGCAGCTCCATCTTTTTGAAGAATGCCGGAGCGTCGTGTTTTATAAACTCTTCTCTTTTGACTGCTTTTGCACGTTCATAACCATTATCTGCTACAAAATACCCGATGCCTCGTTTGTTAAAAATGATCTCTTTCTCTTGTAGATAATTGAAAGTACGCGCTACTGTGTTAGGATTTACCTCCAGCTGGACAGCCATCTCCCTGACAGAAGGAACACGATCCCCCTCGGGCCATTTTTTCAGAAGGATATTTTCAATTATAATATCCGCAATTTGCAGATATATCGCTTGATTTTCCCTGAATTCCATGTTAAACCTGCCTTTCTGTTAATTTAAAATAGCTTACAATTAGGAAAAAAGGTGCAATGACATACCATTTGACAATTTCGTTGACCTGAGAAATTGTCTCCAGAAAACCCGAAGAGTTGAGATGCTCCAATTCTGATATATATTCAGGGTTCACTATAATTGACTTCCCAGGGAGCAGATACGCAATCCCTGTTGTAAAAATTGATACAACAACGCCGACAACAAAAATCGCCAACAGGGTTTTTAAGAAGTTGTGGTTTCTAAAAGTGCAAGCTCCCAGAAAAAAGATTGAGTGAACAACAAGGTACCGTGCTGCTTGCAACATAAAATCAGACTTTGCAAAATTTATTACATGAAACTCTACTTCAAAAAGTACAGTGCTAATCAGCGCCCCAAGCAGAGTGATGAGCTGTATGCCTACATAAGAAACAATTATAAACGCGATTGAGCTGAGTATCCACTTGGAAATTAATTTCTCAAGTGTTGATGCAGGTAAAGTAAGATATCGATAACTGCTGTCTCCCCGGTTGAGTTCACTGAACACCCTGCTTGTGAATATAAAACCTCCGAAGAAAAAGAAGAGGTAAAAGGTAATTTTTATGGGTTCGTAACCCAGATACCCCCGAGCATAAGTATCACCAATAAATAAAAGTAGTAAAAAACCACCTACGGCAGCAATCCCAATTAAGAATGATTTGTAATTGATCACCAGATCTCTTCGCATAAGATAATATAACCTGCTAATATTTAGATATTTATTTGTTTCCATAATGCTTATTTTTTAAATGCCTGATTGATTTTTTCGTTTTCCTTTATAATTGCATTGAACAGAAGTTCCAGGTTAATTTGGGTTTCTCCTTGTTCTGTATTCTCTAAAATTCCCACCTTCCCATTTACAAGATTTTCTCCATAAATCAGCGTGTCTGGAGCTTCGTCATCTCTGACAACTTTAAATGATAAATAGCGGCTGATCTCTTCTACAGATTGGTTAAAAATGACTTTCCCGTTGTCCAGAACAACAATCGGGTCAATAAGGCTTTCCATGTCCCGAACCTGATGAGTGGAAATGATATAGCTCTGGTCTTCGGAAATCGACGATGCCAATACTTTTCGGAATTGGCTTTTTGAAGGAATATCCAGCCCGTTTGTAGGTTCATCCAGGATGATCAGCTTCGCATTCGTTGCCAGGCCAAATGACAATAACACTTTTTTCTTTTGTCCATAAGACAGCCTGGAGAGTTTCTGTTGAGTTTCCATGTTGAACTCCTTCATGTATTCAAGGAATTGCTGGTAATTAAACCTTGGGTAAAATGCGCCGTTTATTTTGACAAATTCATCGATATAAATCGGTGAAAAATCGAATTCTTCGGGAATCATGTAAATTTCGCTCAGCATTTGAGGAATTCTTTTGTTTGCCTCATAACTATGCACTAAGCAAACTCCACTGTCAGGGTATAACAAGCCTGAGATTAATTTCAATAAACTTGTTTTTCCTGCCCCGTTTTCACCCAAAAGCCCGTAGATATTTCCGGGTTGGAGTTTCAGGGATAGTTCCTTAAACAGCATACTTTGCTTTGGATATGCAAAATCAAGATGTTGAATGTTTACCATAGTGTTTTTGTTTTATAGTGTATTAGTAAATTAGTACACTACAAATGTAAATAAATTTTTAACATATTTCCAAAAAATTTTACATCTTTTTTTAAATATTTCTTTTTACGTCAATTTTATAGGCATTATATCGATTAAATTGTTTTATTGCCATATTGTCTTAATTGTTAATGGAGGAGATAGATAGTGGTTTCAAGATTAGCAGTATGAAAGTTAATAGATTCCATAGGCTAAACAGAAACCTCTTTCATAGCCGCAAAAATATCAAATTATCATATTGGCAGTTATAAAAACATATTGGCCGCCTAAGTACCTTGCTAACTTGTAGGTTCTTCTGTTTGGATTATATAATTCAATCAATTTTTTCTAAATTGATCTGGTTAAATTTTTTAAATAATTCAAAGGTTTTAGGCTTAAAAAACACTGATAATGAAGAATGCACTTACTCTTGGAAGGCCTTTTGGCATAAAAGTTTCTGTTCACTGGACATTTTTGTTGATCATTGCCTGGATTGTATTTTTAAACCTTCAGCAGGGAGCCAGCACACAACAAATTATCTATTCAATATTATTCATTATAGCCATTTTTGTTTGTGTGGTAATCCATGAATTGTCACATTCATTAATGGCAAGGCGGTATGGGATTCCCACCCGGAGCATTACACTGCTTCCAATCGGGGGATTAGCTGATTTACAAAAAATGCCGGAAGAGCCTAAACAAGAATTTGCAGTTTCTATATCAGGCCCACTCTCAAATATAGCCATTGCTTTGGTTCTTTCGCTTTTGCTTCTGGCCACCGGCAATATTAATTTATCAGCAACAGATTTCCAGGCAATCACCGGCAAAAACTTTTTTATCGTGTTGATGTTTGCAAATCTTATGCTGGCAGTGTTTAATCTGTTACCTGCTTTTCCAATGGACGGTGGAAGAGTTTTCCGGTCACTAATGGCCATTTATTTTTCAAGAGAGAAAGCCACCTACGTTGCCATGAACATGGGAAAGATATTTGCCTTTGGCCTCGCTGTGCTTGGAATATTTATCAACCCATTCCTTATTTTCATTGCAATATTTATTTTCATCGGCGCCGAAAAAGAATACGAACAAGTCCGTTATACATCAGTGCTTTCGGGTTATCGGGTGCAAGACATATTGATGCATGAGTTCACGAGCCTAAGAGAGGATGAAACGCTTCGTACTGCAGTAAACATTCTGCTTGCCGGGCCGGAACAGCGTTTTGTTGTAATAGATCATGAAAACAGGGTGAAAGGAATACTTACCAGAAACAACATAATTCAAGGACTATCGGATCAGGGCGAAGAGCTAAGAGTCCGGCAGGTTATGAACAAGAACATTACCACGTTTGCCCCGGAAACCTCCCTTGAAGAGGCGTTTCAGATTATGCAGAAGCAAAGAATAACAATGGCTCCGGTTGTTCAAAATGAAAAACTGGTTGGAATCATTGATATGGACAACATAAATGAATTTATCATGGTTCGTTCTGCCGTTAAAAGACCCTAAAGGAAAATTAAAAAAAAGGCGAAGGATAGAACGCAGATGACACGGATTTAGCGGATTAACACAGATTTATTTATCACAAAAACAATGAAACAATAGAATAAAAAAAGCTTATTTTTATCTTTTCGCTGTCAGATAAAACTGACTGAAAAATATTATCTTGTATCCTCAATAAAACTTTGAAAATTATGATTACTAAGAAACAATTGAAAATTTATTTCGCCTTTCTGCTGACAGGATTGTTGCTGTCTACAGCATGCAAACAAGAAACAAGTATG
>JBNJFT010000186.1:0-1432 GCA_051747065.1 Bacteroidota bacterium
ATTCTCTTGCCAGTTTTTCATCAAATTCAGGCAACCTTTCGTTTGCTTTTAAAGGGGCATAAGTGCCAGCTTTATTGATCTTTTGAAGCTTAACCTTCCACTCTTCAGTTAATTTATCAAGAAAAGGCGTTGATTTTCCCTGTTGAATAGCAAGGATGGTTTCTGCCAGTTTGCCTGCAGGGGAAGGATTTTCTGCCAGTTCCTCAAGGTTTTCCACTGCGGGTCGAACATTGTTTTCTACCTTTCTGACAATTATTCGTGTTCCCGTTTCCAGTTCCTGTTCATAATCCTTAACAATCTGACTCGTCCAGTTGAATAATTCATTAACCGCCGTGTGGGTTCCTTCCAGCACTATGTCATATACCAGAAACGCAACATTCTCCAGTTCCGGCAGCAGTTTTTGGCCCTCCTGCAGCAAAGTTGAAGTCATAGAATCCCTTACCGCCGCCTCATCATCGCCAGGTTCAATTGTCACCGAAATCTTTTCATATCTTATGGGTGATAGCGGGAGCCGTTCAACCTTCATGTCGTTTTTCCCATCCACCTCAAGCAATACAGGGCCATGAACGCCAGATTCGCCTGGATCTAATGCATGGGGAGAACCCGGATAGGCAATATAAGGGGCTTCAGAACTAAACTCAATCGGTTTATGGATATGCCCCAGAATCCATGCTTCCGCCCCGGCAAATTTCAAATCGTTGAGGCTTATCGGCCCGTATTTGCTTTCCGGCGCATCAACATCACCATGTAATAATCCAATAGTCACTGCATCCGGATCCAGTTCAAACTCACTGAATTTAGCCATCGGATTTTCTGTGACGTATTTATTTGGGAAAGACCATCCAATAATCTGTAACGTGGCCTCATTGCTATTATATGTTTTCTTCTCCCAGTTTCCGTCTGCACCAAGAAGATGGATGTTTTCGTATTTATTACTTCTGATAATTTCAGCAAGTACGTCAAAATCGTGATTACCCGTAACCAGGTAAACAGCGATTCCGTTTTTGTTCAGTTTGTCAAAACCAGTCTGTATTGGGCCGATGGCTTCATAATATTTATTATCCTGATCAATAATATCTCCCGATAAGAGCAGAATATGAACCCCATGTTCGATCGCCCAGTTAACCATATTGTTCCAGGTATATTTAGTGGAACTTTCTTCAGCAGCCGAAGGAACTGCCGAAGATTTTCTTCCAAGGTGCAAATCTGCTGTGGCTAGTATCTTAATTGACATATCGTGTATGATTTATAACTTTGAATAAGCAATGAAATTAGTAATTTTCATTTGAATATTGTTTAGTTATACAATAATTCTTTTACCAATGTAAAGATAAGTCAGGCCTACGTCATTTTGTGTCAGCAAATAAATTAATCCGAAAACAATTTTGTTGCAATTGTGTTGAAAAGCTTTACAAATATCACTAAATTTATA
>JBNJFT010000186.1:1532-4790 GCA_051747065.1 Bacteroidota bacterium
GAATTTCCTAAACTAAAAAAGGCAGATACGATCAAAGCTAAACTCAAAGAAAATATAACTAAAGAAAACATAGAAGAGGAAGTTAAATACTTTAAAGAAGAGCCCAGCGATGGATTTGAAAGAACTTATGGTTGGGCATGGTTACTAAAACTAGCTGAAGAACTCCATACCTGGGACGATCCACTTGCCCGCAAACTGGAAAAGAATCTTCAGCCCTTGACAGACCTTATATCAAAGCGTTTTATCGAATACCTTCCAAAACTGAAATATCCAATCAGAGTCGGAGAACACAGCAATACTGCATTTGGCTTATCCTTTGCATGGGATTATGCAAAGACAACCCAACATGAGGAACTAAAGGAAACGATAGAATCGAGGGCAAAAGAATTTTATCTTAACGACTCTGATTGTCCATTTGAATGGGAACCCAGCGGACACGACTTTTTATCACCATGCCTGGAAGAAATAGATCTTATGCGAAGAATATTAAATGAAAAGAAATTTGATCGGTGGATCACCGAATTTGCTCCACAACTTAAATCTGAAGACTTTAAAATGAAACCAGGGGAAGTCACTGACCGCAGCGACGGAAAATTAGTGCATCTGGACGGGCTCAATTTCAGCAGGGCCTGGGTTTTTTATGGATTAGCCTATCAATATCCTGAATACAGGCATTTGATAAACAGAGCCAATGATCATGTAAAATATTCACTTCCCAACCTTGTGGATGATAGTTACGAAGGCGGGCACTGGTTAGGTTCTTTTGCAATTTATACACTAACTTACAATACTAATAAAAATCTGGAATAAAAAATTAAATCAAATGCCTTACTGTATCTAGTGCTTATCAACCACAGAAGCCACATGAGGCTCAATATAATATACGGAGACAACTACTGGCATTTTCGCTTCCCCTTTTGCAAAGTCAGGGTCAGCAATAGACCCGAAAGATGTTATGGTCATTAGATCACTATTTTGGTGCTGCTCAAAAAACCGGTTAAGTTTTTCTTCAAGCTCATTAAGACCGGATGTACGAATTTGATATTCTTTCATATTTGTATCATATATTCATCATAATTAAGTTACGGGAATTATTAAAAAAAGTTTGAATAATTGAGGGTAAAATTCCTTTTAAACGGATAATTCAGAAAAGTTAAAAATTGGCA
This sequence comes from Bacteroidota bacterium, assembly GCA_051747065.1. Lineage (GTDB taxonomy): Bacteria > Bacteroidota > Bacteroidia > Bacteroidales > UBA12077 > JAGXLC01. The sequence continues at coordinate 2,699 of JBNJFT010000186.1, forward strand.
TTTCCGAATGCTCCTATTATTTTGATATACAAAAACGTAAACCAAAACCTAATAAACTATTTTGATTGATATTTGTTATCATTTATGAACAATAGAAAGTAAAACTTAAAAACCTCGTACTATGAAGACTAAAAACATCATTTTAACACTTACATTAACGGCAATTTTGTTCGTTGCACAGGGAAAATCCTCTTTCGCACATTGTGAAATTCCATGCGGAATCTATGGAGATTCTTTAAGAGTTGAACAAATAGCAGAACACATTAGAACTATAGAAAAATCAATGAATCAAATCACCGAATTATCAGAGGAAGGTGATAAGAATTACAATCAATTAGTAAGGTGGATAACTAATAAAGAAGAACATGCGAATAAAATACAGGATATTGTCAGCCAGTATTTTCTGCATCAAAGAATTAAGCCTGTAGATCCATCAAACCAGGAGGCTTATGAAAAGTACACAACTCATCTTACACTATTACATGAGATGTTAGTCTACTCCATGAAATCAAAACAAACCACTGACCTTAAGTATATTGAAAAAATGCGGGAAACACTTCAAAAATTTGAAGATGCATATTTTCATAGCCATGATTAAGTGAATTGGCCTTTGAGAGGAAAGAAGTTAAATGAGTTGATTGAGTTGATTGAGTTAACTGAGTATGGTAAGTGAAGTGGTTTGTATAGGCAATTTCAGGAGTAGAAGTAAATATTAAAACGCTTATCAATTAACTAAGAAGATGTGTTTTTAAGATTATCTTCTACTCCTGAATCTGCCTGTATAATCTCAGTTTACTTAACCAATCAAAACAGAAAAAGGAACCTTTCACCGGGTTCCTTTTTCTGTTTTGATTGGCAATTCATTCCTGAATTACATCGTATGAATATATTTTAACACCAATTTTCTTATCTCCTCGTCTTTTCCATAAAGTTTCTCACTCAAATCCTTGTCATCATAAGATTTCAATTTATTAATAAAGCTATCTAAAGTTCCTTTAGGGAAAACATTGTATTTTTCAAAGACCTCCCTGTGCTTCTGCAGTTTCTCTGCGGATTCATAACATGATTCCGGTAATTTATCCAGTTTGGCTAACTTGTCTTTATGTTCATCATCAAAAATATTAACATCCACATAAAGTTCTTTAGCCTTTTCAAGCGAATCGCTCATTTCCAGTCCATGTTGGGCAGCTACAACCAGTCCAGCTAATAAATGATAAAGGTCTGCTGAGCCATCGGGTGCACGGAATTCTACAGTTTGTTTGCTGGAATTATCTTCCATCTCTTCACACTCCTGCGGATTTGCGTCTTTAATCATATTACGTTTCATACTCCAACCTAAAGGTACTCTGATTAAAGTGGACCTATTGCGGTCTCCCCAGCAAATATTTGTAGGAGCTTCCTGGTGGGGAACAAGTCTCAGGTAGGATGTAGGAATTGTATTGCCAAATGCTGTTAAAGCCTCAGATACATCCAAAATTCCACCTATCATTTTTTTCGCAGTATCGCTTAACCCGCTGGCATCTGTCATTATATTTTTGCCGTCTTTTTCAAGCATCATGTGAATATGTAGGCCACTACCGGCTTTACCAACAGTAATTTTTGGAGCAAAACTAATTTCTATACCCCGCTCCAAAGCAAGCATCCTTAAAATCCACTTTGCAACAATCATTTGATCCACTGCATCTTCAACTTCTACAGGTAAAAACTCGATTTCATGCTGCTCAAACATTTCATCTTCAGAAGAAAAGTTACCTACCTCTGAATGCCCGTATTTTACTTGTCCTCCTGCCTGGGCAATAAGCTGAAGCGCTTCCGTTCTTAAATCTTCAAATTTGGCAAAAGGTTCGGAAGCATGATATCCTTTTTGGTCTACAGCTGGAAACATATCTTCCTTTTCGCTATTCACGTAATATTCTAATTCTCCTAAAGCTTTAAATGTGTAACCTGTAGTTTCTTTAAAGTGTTCATGGGCTTTCCGCAGAATATTTTCGGGGGCACTTTCCAGCGGCTTCCCTTCACTGTCATAAAATGAACAAAGAATTTCCAAAGCAGGTATTTCGGAAAAAGGATTCAGAAAAGCTGTTTTATAACG
>JBNJFT010000187.1:0-1665 GCA_051747065.1 Bacteroidota bacterium
CTCTTTATTTGTAATTACGAAAATAAAAAAGTTAGGTTACCTGCCACACTTTCACTAAGTTTTAGTTGATGGTAGATGGTTGATTATAGATGTTAGATAGTGGATGTTAGATGTTAGATGGTAGATGGTAGATGGTAGATGGTAGATGGTAGATGGTGGATGTTGGATGGTAGATGGTGGATGTTGGATGTTGGATGGTAGATGGTAGATGGTGGAATTAAAAAAAGCCTCCCTGAATTTTAGAGAGGCTTTACAATTTTTATAGATGTATTATAATTAATCCACCTGTATCTGTTGTCTTCTTTGCTGCTGTTGATCTTCGTCAGGTTTCTCGCCTTCTTTAACGTCTAACAACTCAACTTCGAAGATAAGTGCCTGATTAGGCTCTATATCACTTCCCTGGGGAGCACGTTCACCATAACCCAATTCGGCAGGAATGAAAAACTTATATTTTGCTCCTTCTTTCATAAGCTGAAGTCCTTCTGTCCAACCTGGAATAACCCGGTTTACAGGAAATTCAACAGGTTCTTCTCTATCAACAGAACTGTCAAAAACTTCGTCATCAATATTTGTTCCTGTATAATGTACTTTAACGGTGTCATATTGATCTGGTGATTCCCCATCACCTTCTTCAATTACTTCATATTGCAATCCACTTCCTGTGGTTTCAACATTTGCTTTTTTCTTGTTTTCTTGCAGGAATGATTCTCCTTCTTCGAGATTCTCCTTGTTTCGCTTTTCACGGAGTGAACCCAAATAACCTTGAATAATCTGGTTTTGAGCTTCTTTTTCTATTTTCAGATCTTCCTTTTCAAAAGCATCCTTCATTCCTTTAATAAATGCCGGATAATTCAATTCCTCTACACCACTCCTGGTATTAAGGCTGCTGGCAACATTTGCTCCTAAAGCATAACTTGCAGAGTCTTGTTGAGTTTTCAGCTTAGACTTTCCGGAAATATTACCTCCACCTTGACTGCAGGCAGCAGCAAAAAGTCCAACAAATGCGATTAATAGTAAGTTTTTGATTTTCATAATGCTATTTTTTTGATATTTATAGATTTCGTGTTCTATTAGGCGAAGATAAAACAATTAATTTATTTAAGAACTATCAATTTTGAGTTTTTTCAAAAGGGAATTTATCTTATTCCTTTATTGCTCTTATCATTTCACGTTTCCCCGGTGGGCCGGGAAGACTTTCAACCTGAAACCCGATTGTTTTCAACCTCCTTTTAATCAAACCTTTTGCTGAATAAGTCACCAATATTCCTCCATGAGATAAACATGCATACATCTTTTTTAAAATATCTTCGCTCCACATATCCGGTTGCTTATCCGGCGCAAATGCGTCAAAGTAAACCAGGTCAAAATTTTCATCCGGTTGATAAATACTGAGGTCTGTCTTTTGTTTCCTGATCAGGAATTGACCGGGCAATTCCTGCCATTCACCCCACGCCGCTTCATGCAATTTCAGTAACTCTTCCGCAGATGCATCAGAAAGTTGTTCTTCATAATTCAATTGCTTCACTGTTTCAAGCGGCAAAGGATATTTCTCAATTGCCGTGTATTTTACCTGCTTTCCTGAATTTCTGCTTTCCAGAATGGTCAGCAGGGCATTTAATCCGGTTCCGAATCCTACTTCTAGAATATGTATATCCTTCCTTTCTT
>JBNJFT010000187.1:1765-4786 GCA_051747065.1 Bacteroidota bacterium
AACAATAGAACAATAAAATTAAAACTTATTAATATATCCAATATGCAATTTCGCGTTTTTGATTTCAACAGGATGACCCGATTCTTTTCCTAAAGCGTAGCTTAAAGAAATGATTCCTCCTCCTGTATCCAGAGATGCCCCAACGCCAAAACCGAATGGAAAATCCTCTCCGGCTTGTTCAGAAAGAGAATTTTTATAATAAGCTCCATCCCAAAAAAGATGTATGTTGCTGTTCCTTCCCAACAGATAGCGTAATTCAACAGAAGCCACAGAATAAAGCGATGCATAAAAATGGTTTTCCTGAAATCCCCTCAAAAGCGTGTTGCCGCCAAACCGAAACAATTCATTTTTTGAAAATTCGCCCGAGGCACTATCAACCCATGATTTCATATATCCCCCATTTAAAGATGACTTTAGCACAAAAGCATTAATTAACGGCTGAAAATAAGAAATTTCCAATTCTGATTCCAAATGAACAGCACGAAGTTCCTCGTTCTTCTTATTTCCCAAACTTGACCGGACATTTAAGTAAGTGCCGTGTGTGGGATTCAAATCATAATCAAGGGTGTTGTGCATATAACCCATCCCATAAAGCGTTTTCCGGTAATCACGGTAATCGCTGTAACCATCCAATGATTCATCAGTTTCGGAAATTACAGAAGAACGCTGAAACTTTCCGAAAATTTCAAGGCTTTTATTTGAAGCAATCTGAAATGGAAATCCCAGTCTTGCATTTGTCGTCAAATATGTGGTATCCTGTTTAAACAAGCTCCCCTCCATGTCGATCCCTATATTTTGAAACAACAAATAGGGATAATAAAACTTCATGTCTAATTTCTGGCTTTGTTCTTCAAAACTCTCCCATTGCACCTGGACTTCTTCTCCCCTTTTAAACGCATTCTGAAGTGACAGGTCAACATTCCCGGTCAATCGAAATGGTTGTTGATCATCCGACAAAAAACCCACTACTCCACTCAACCGGTTACTTTTTGCCTTGTCAAGGTACAAATAAAGATTCGCCCGCTGTTCATCCGAAAAATCAATTTCTGCCGGTTTCACTTCCGTAATAAAAGAGATTCTTTCTACTGTGGAAGAAATCCGCGAAAGCACCGAAGCATCATAAGTCATTCCGGGAAAGATTCCAAGTTTCGGGAAAATATATTTTCGATCTACCGGAGCCTCTCCCTTAATATATATGGTATCAATCGTGTATTTCTCTCCCGGGTGAACATATAAACTCGCATGAACAGTATCGTTTTCAGGGAAAGAAATATTCCTGAATTGCAATTCCGGAAACGGAAATCCCCGGTTCTGAAGTTTAGAGATGATATAATCCTGCATTGTTAAGAAATCAGGGAGTTTAATTATTGTTTGGCGTTTAAAATTCTCTGAATACTTGCTTACATCTACTCCATCGGGCAAGTTGGCAACATCAAACTTACCCCAGCGGAATTGCTCTCCGGGGTAAAAAGAAACAAAAGCACTTTCCTCATTAATTCTAAGGCTGTCAAAAGAAGCAGCCATGTAACCGTTTCGCCGCAGATCACGGATCGTTTCTTTCAGGCGGGATTTCAACTCTAAACTGTCTTTATACGAACCCTCCAGTTTATTCTGTATCTCAACGGCTTCCGGAATGGAATCTTTCAGCTCAATATGAAGTTTTACCGTCTGAGCGGTTCCCTCTGCGGAGAAGCAAATAAGAAAGATAATGATATAAAACAAGGAAGATTTCACGCATGCAGTATTTAAAATTTTCGTAGCCAGTGAAAAACAAAAGTATAAAAAAACTGCACCACATTCAAAATGCAGTGCAGTTAATTGTAAACCGGAGTTTTTACCCTCTTTTTGGTTCAACTGATTATGAAACGAAAAATGATTTTAAATATTATTCATAAAACCTTGTTGTTGTAAAACTTTCAGATATTGTTTTGTGAAATGAAGGTTGTCTTCTTTCTTGTATCGATTATCGGTGAATACCTGTGCCAGGGTTTCTTTATCGTTTTCCTTAAGCAGTTCCTTCGTTTCTTCCAGGGATTCTTTCTCTGCGTAAATACGGTCAATGTCCGTTTCAGAATAGTCCTTATACGTTTCATGATGAACAACGCCTTCCAGCGGGAGCCGGTCGGTTAATCCTGGACTTTCTGCGGGATAACCCAAAACTATTGCTGTAACCGGAATAACGCCATTGGGGATATCTAAAATCTTTATGATTTGCTCTGCATTATAAGGAACAGTTCCCAGGTAACATATTCCCATTCCTTTCTCTTCGGCTGCCAGGCAAACATTTTCCGACACAAGCAAAGCGTCAATAGCCGCATTGAAAAACCAGAGGAAATTATCATAGCCCGGTTCTGCATTACGCTGTTCGCACCATTTGTGAAAACGGTTAATGTCTGCACAAAATGTAATATGAACCGGCGCCTGAGTCACCATCGGCTGATTGAAATGCGTGGGCGCAAGCTCCTTTTTCTTTTCCTCATCCCGGGTGACAATCATTGAGTACAACTGCATATTCCCGGTAGTAGAAGCACGAGTTCCCGCTTCCAGAATTTCATTCAAATCTTTCTCACTGACAGGAGTGTCCTTATATTCCCGTATAGAACGGTGTTTCATTATCGTATCTAACATAATATTGATAAGTTTTAATGATTTTTTATGCAATATTACGAAACTTCAACCGAGTAGACCAATTTTTTTAAAGGATATTTGTCAGTTTAATATAATGCAAAATCTGAAGATAAATTGTTCTATTGTTATATTGTTGAATTGTTGAATTGTTGAATTGTTGAATTAGGCTAAGGCTAAGGCTAAGGCAAGGAGGCAGCATGTGTATGGTTTTCTACATTTTATAGTGGAATGCGGAGGAAATGGGAACGCGGATGACGCGGATTTTACGGATTGACACGGATAAAAAACTATAAACAAAAAAATAAAACTACTTATATAGCTTAAAAAAATCTGCGGTCATCCGCTCTATCCGCGTCATCCGCGTTCCAAAAAAAGCAAGGAAAGCATTAAAAT
>JBNJFT010000188.1:0-2930 GCA_051747065.1 Bacteroidota bacterium
AAAAGCATACCAAACAACATAAATTAGACTATGAAACAGAGTGGACGGAAGAATTTCTCGCCACGGAAAACAATAAACAAGCTGTTCAAACTGTTGAAAGTGTAGCAAAAGAAAACAATTTAAAAATTATAGAACGAAAAGAACCTTTCCGGTGGTCAGAAGATTTTTCCCGTTTCACAAAGCAATATAAAGGAGCCTTATTTGGACTTGGATCAGGAGAAGAAACGCCTCAATTGCACAACCCGGATTATGATTTTCCCGAAGAAATCATCGAAGCCGGAGTTAAAGTTTTTTTTGGAATCTATAAAAAACATTTCAATCAACAATAATCAACCAATATGGCCGGAACCTCAGTTATCGAAATCAATAGGTCTGCATTAGCTCACAATTTACAGTTTCTGCAAAATTATTTTGGCGATGAAGTAAAACTCTCTTCTGTCGTTAAAGCCAATGCTTATGGTCATGGCATCGAAGAATTTGTTCCTATTGCCGAATCTACAGGGATAAACCACTTTTCAGTATTCAGCGGAGATGAAGCAAGAAGGGTACACAACATTAAACAGGAAGATACCGAAATAATGGTAATGGGCTGGATGTACCCGGAAGAAATTGAATGGGCGGTTGAAAACGACGTTGAATTCTTTGTTTTTGAACAGGGCAAATTGATGGAGGCTCTCAGCTATGCAAAAAAGCACGAAAAAAGAGCAATCATCCATATCGAAGTGGAAACCGGGATGAACCGTACAGGTTTCGTTCAAAAAGACTTACATAAAGTTGTTAAACTCATCAACGAAAACAAACAATATTTAAGAGTAAAAGGTTTATGCACACATTATGCAGGTGCGGAAAGCATAGCCAATCATGTCCGGGTTCAAAGGCAAATAAAAAAATATAACCGTATTTACAAATGGATAACGAACCGTGGAGTAGTGCCAGAATTAAGGCATACTGCATGTTCTGCCGCTGCAATGACCTATCCGAAAACCAGGATGGACATGATACGTTTGGGAATTCTACAATACGGATTTTGGCCGAGCCCTGAAACATTCATCCATTTCGTGCATAAAAGGATGGAAAAAACAAATCCTTTACAGCGGGTATTAAGCTGGAAAAGTCAGGTCATGAGCATTAAAACAGTACAACCCGGTGAATTTGTCAGTTATGGAAATTATTATATGGCGCAGGAAAAAAAAGTTATCGCTATTGTTCCGGTAGGCTACTCTCACGGATACAGCCGTTCACTGAGTAACCAGGGCCGTGTTCTCATAGAGGGACACAGAGTTCCGGTAATCGGTGTTGTGAACATGAATATGCTTATTGCTGATGTCACCCAGGTAGAGGGAGTAAAAAAAGGAGATGAAGTTGTTTTAATTGGAGATCAGGACGGGGTAACAATTACACTTTCTTCATTTGCTGATTTTAATAATCAGTTGAATTATGAACTGTTGGCCCGTTTGCCCCTTAACACTCCGAGGAAAGTTATTAACTAAATCATTTAACTATGGCATTTATTGAATTAGACAGACAGAAATTAAAACACAACTATAAATACCTGGCAAACATTCTTGAACCACGTGATATAAAATTCGGGATTGTTTCAAAAGTATTATGTGGGAATAAAGATTTCCTGAAAGAAGTAATTGATCTGGGCGCTGATCATATATTGGACTCACGGATTTATAACCTGAAAGTAGTGAAAACCCTTGACAAGAATGTAGAAACTGCTTATATCAGGCCTCCTTCAAAAAGGAGCATTCCAAGCGTAGTGAAATATGCTGATATTAGCTTCAATACAGAATTTTATACATTAAAACTTCTTTCTGAAGAAGCTAAAAGGCAGGATAAAGTTCACAAGGTGATCATTATGATAGAACTGGGTGATTTGCGAGAAGGGGTATTGGGAGAAGATTTTATTGAATTTTATGGAAAGATATTTGAACTGCCTCATATTGAAGTTGTCGGAATCGGGACGAATTTAAATTGTCTGAATGGAGTCATGCCAAGCCATGACAAATTAATTCAGTTAAGTTTATATGAACAGCTTCTGGAAGCAAAATTCGACAGAAACATTCCTTATGTATCTGGTGGCTCTTCTGTATCGCTCGAGTTGATATTTAAAAATGCTCTGCCGGAAGGCATATCCCATTTCCGCATTGGAGAAACCCTTTTCTTCGGGAACAACCTTTTTACCGGAGAGAATATCGAAGAAATGGAGAACGATATTTTCAAACTAAACGCAGAAATCATTGAGTTAACTGAAAAACCCATTGTGCCTACCGGTGACATTGGACAGAATGTGGCAGGAGACGTGAAAGAATTTGATGAAAACGATTATGGAAAGACTGCCTATCGTGCAATTCTCGACATTGGGCTTTTAGATATCGACCCGGAAAACATCACTCCAACCGACCCAAACATAGAAATCTCAGGGGCAAGCTCAGATATGATCGTGGTTGATTTGGGAACCGAAAAGCCCAAATATAAAGTGGGCGATCTAATATCCTTCAAAATAAACTACATGGGAGCATTGACTGTCCTAAGCTCTCGCTACATTGGTAAACAGGTGGTTAATTAGGATTTTTTTTGAAGTAAAGGTAAATATTTAAAAGACCATCAATTCACCTAAAAGTAAGCAGTCGGCACTCTGCAGTAAGCAGGGGATATATGCAGCATATAATGGTTAAACAAATTACTATCCACAGGTACATTCAGAAGAAGAGACAACTATTAAAATGAGCATCAATTTGCCAATGAGTAAGCAGTCGGCAGTAGGCAGTCGGCGGTAGGTATAAGCCAAAAAACGAAATATCAGAAAAGTCCCTGCCAGGAGCTAAAAGCTAAAGGCAAATAGCAGAGACATTAGGCAGAGTAAATGTGCAGCATATAATGGTTAAACACATAACTTTTCGTAATTCGTATCAGAATAACCT
>JBNJFT010000188.1:3030-4770 GCA_051747065.1 Bacteroidota bacterium
GTTAAAAGCAAGACAACCAAAGGAAGAAATATTATTACCGCAATGTACCGCATTTGGTTAATCCTGACCGTTCTGTTTTTGTTTTCAATTTCCATTATGATTCTTTTTTTCTTCGATTAATTTCTTTTTTCAATAAATTTAATTCACGGCTGGTCTGTCCTGCAACTGAAGTATTCTCCTCTGCCCTTCTGATCAAATAAGGCAACACATTCTTCACTGGCCCGTAAGGTAAATATTTAGCCACATTATAACCTTCTTCAGCAAGGTTAAAGCTAATGTGATCACTCATTCCATATAGCTGAGAAAACCAGGCCCTTGGGTCATCCTTCGCAATTCCGTGCTCTTCCATTAATTCAGTCAGGTATAAAGAACTTTGTTCATTATGTGTTCCGTTAAAAATAGCAATTTTTTCAATATTTTCAACGGAAAATTTTAATGCAGCGTTATAATCCCTGTCCGTACTCTCTTTATCGGGATGAATTGGCGATGGATATCCAAGTCTTTTTGCTCGTTCTCTTTCTTTTTCCATATAAGCACCGCGGACAAACTTCATTCCAATGTAATAGCCGCCTTCCTGTGCTTTTCGGAGCTCTTCTTTCAAAAAGTCAAGTCTGTCCCACCGATACATTTGCAATGTATTGAAAACAATCGTTTTTTCTTTATTGTATTTTTCCATCATCTCTGTTACAACCTGATCAATAACCTTTTGATAACAATAATCCTCTGCATCAATCATGATTGGAATATCTCCTTCATAAGCCGTTTTGGCCAATTTATCAATACGCTCACGAAAACGGTCTAACTCCTCCTGTTCGCCGGGAGTTAAGTCTTCATCTGAGCTGGCTTTCTCAAACATTGCATCTTTTCCAAAAGCCGTCGGTTTAAAAACAGCAAAAGGGATGTCCGGATTTTTTGAGGCATTTTTTATCGCCCGGATGGTTTCATCAAGCGCAGCCTGCATTTCTTCCGGGGATTCTTTTCCTTCTACAGAATAGTCCAGAATGGTCTTAACATTATGCTTTGCAAGTTTCTGCACCACAGGTTCACATTCAGAGATGGTTTCGCCCCCGCAAAAATGCGCATAGATGGTTGGTTTTACGATCCATTTAATTGGAAATTTAATCCCTAAAGCAATGTTCACCAACAACTTGCCTGTCTTTACCAACCATGGATGTTTAATTGTTGAAAAAAGAAGGTAGGCTTTCTTTAATTCTTTATTACTTTTACTCTTAAAAGCTATTTTTGTATTCTCAAAGTCCATCATAATATCTAATTTTAACATTTTAATATGCAAATAAATTCTTATAATAGCAAAATAATCATTGAATCTGATTTATCATCTTCTTTAATGCCCGTTTTTTCTGAAATTCAGTCAGAAAAGATATTTGTTATAGCAGATTCAAACACTTATGAATTTTGCTTTCCTCAGCTTCAAGAAATAATACAACAGAAAAATGTTTTTGTTCTTACCATCGGGCAGGGAGAAGAAAATAAAAGTTTCGATACAGTAAGTAAAATATGGGATTTCCTGCAAGCAAATAAATGTGAAAGAGGTTCTCTCATCATTAATTTGGGGGGTGGTTTATTACTGGATATTGGTGGCTTTGCAGCAGCCACTTTCCAGCGAGGCGTAAAATTCATTCACATTCCGACAACGCTTCTTTCAATGGTGGATGCTTCTATTGGCGGCAAGTTAGGCTTTAACTTCAACGGGATTAAAAATCAGATTGGCCTTTTCCA
>JBNJFT010000189.1:0-4741 GCA_051747065.1 Bacteroidota bacterium
ATTGCCTCTGGACTTTTGACTTTGTTGTGCGCACTCGAAAAGTCCGGATGCCTGATGCGGTGAAAATAGCGGGGGTGGGATGTGCTAAAAATCGCCTCAGGAACTTCAACCCGTTAATGTCAATGAATTCTGGTATAACTTTGGAAGCTTGCCCCAGGTACGATTCTCTATTCAGAGAACGTAAGTTCGAAGACTAATAGCTTGGAAGTTCCGACAATCTTTGGGATTTTTGTAGTTTTGAGCCTAAGCTCACGCTTTGGGGGGGTAGTTTAACATTTTTCATATTGTATTCTGGGTTCGTGCAATATGGTTTACCGGGTTTACCCCTGGGTTTTCTTACGTCCTTCGGACGTGCAATAGCACGCAATCCGTAGCGACAACATGTAATTTACTATTGTATGCAGCGCTAAGACAAACATGTTAAAACATAGATAAATGGAACTAGAATTGAACTTAGATGTAATAAAACGATTAGGCAAAGAGAGAGAGGAAGAAAACTTCGATTTTCGGGCTTTTCTAAAAGGTCAGGACTTTGATGAAGTCGATGAGATTGTACATCGACTTCACGAGGAGATGTTTTCACAGATTGATTGTACCGAATGTGGAAACTGTTGTAATTCTTTAAGACCGAGTATTACCAACAAAGAAATTGACCGCTTATCGAAAATTGACAAGATTTCGGCGAAGGATTTTGAAAAAGCGTTTGTTGAATTAGACGAACTTGACAAGACAAAATATTTACAGGATGCACCATGCAAATATTTGAAAGATAAAAAATGTACCCTATATGCTGAACGACCAGAAACGTGCCGATCATATCCTCATACCCATAAAGAGGGATTTATTTCCAGATTGTATGGGGTGATTGATAATTATGAAACTTGCCCGATTGTATTCAATTTGTATGAGCACTTAAAAGTTGAATTGGGTTTTAGGTAATCGAGCAAATAACTTGAGATATACCCCATACAGGGAGGCTTCGCCCTTCCTTGATTGGCGGCTTTAGCTATGTTTATATCAGGGGGATCAGGAAAGGTCGTTCTCAAACCAGCACGGTGCATAAAGCTTTCCATACGCACAGCTGAGGCCCATTCTCCAGGAGGAATGCTCCAATACCATGGTGCAAATCTTTCTAAACATGTAAAAGAGGCCTGGGTGGTGTCTAAGTTTCCACGGAATTTCGCCGGTCTATGAAGGTTTACACAAGGAGCTTGGGTTGGTTTTGCCGGGGTATTGTTTGCGAATATAAAGACATAAAAATGGGCTGAACCCTTATGCAGAGTGCAGCCCGTTTATTTTATTGAATGGTTCTTTCGATACGAAGACTAATCAAGCATCGTAATATCGAGGGTTATCGTAACGCCTTTCAGCGCCTTTGAAACGGGGCAGTTGTCTTTTGCTTCCATGGCGATTTCTTTAAACTTTTTTTCATCAGCGCCCTCTGCCTTACCCTTGGAAGTAAGTTTTATTTCGGTGATAGCAAATCCTCCGTCAACTTCCTCCAGCTTTGCACTGGCTTCGGTTTCCACAGATATAGGCTTAAACCCGGCTTCGTCCAGGGCATGCGAAAATGCCATGGAAAAACATCCAGCGTGTGCGGCTGCAATGAGTTCCTCGGGACTTGTACCTTTGCCGTTTTCAAAGCGCGATTTGAACGAAAAGTTGCCTTCCCAGGCTCCTCCGCCTACGATCATTTTACCCTTTCCTTCAGGTAGATTACCGCTCCATTTGGCTGATGACTTGTGTATGCTCATAATATATCTCTTTTTAGATTATTTTCACCTGTTTAACACGCAGTTTCTTTAATTGTTCTCATGATTTCGGCTTATCTGTTACCTCCGATTGATTTAAATAGCCTCCTTTTTCTTTTCGAAGAGCGCGCCATTTGGTATAAACTTATGAGTCTGCAGCGAGCAGCGGACATTAGACGGGAGGTTAATTTACAAGGAGTTAGCGAGGTCATACTTTCTATCAATACCTTTCTTTTTCTAACGCATTTTTGCTATCTTCGGGTAAAAGGTAGGAGGGATGCTGTTATGGAAAAAGCCCGCTGGCCAACCGAAGATTTAAAGAGGGCTGTGGGTGTGGAATACGGAGGGGGGACTGTACTGTAAAGGTGCACAATAGCTCCTCATTTAGGCGAAATAGTGCACCGCTTGGGTGCTACAGCAAAAATAACAGCACCAGGGCTGCAGAATTTAGAAAATAAAATAAGTGTGATATTTTACTCGACTAAAAAAATGAGCAGTAAAGATTATAGGCATAAGTTTTAGCCCACATTTGCAATGTTTAACTATCAAAAATAATATAAACATAAATGGAAAAGGTTTAAGGGATATGAAAGATGAAATTATATTAATGATTTAAAATTCCTGATAATAGACGGGTGTCGAAAGCAAGAAAAATTTTGTCAAATAAAAAAAGAGGAGTTTTTATGCTTAAAAATTTTATTCTCAGTTTCATGGTAGTGAGTTTTATTTTCCTTGGCTTTACAACGAGTTATGCACAGGAAGATATTGAAGGAAGCAAAGATCATCCGATGATTTCCCGTTATGAAGGTTCTTACATAAAGGGCTACGAACATTATGATTACGACCGTCTAACCTTTTATACAGGGGAAGAAGATGGAGAACTACAGAAAATTAAACCTGAAGGAGAAGTAACCAGAATCTTATATTTCTCCCCTCCTGGAGTGTCTGTTTTGCAAATTCAGAGAAACTATCAAATTGCATTAAAAGATGCTGGTTTTGAAATGGTATATGAATGTTTTGGAGGTATGGATGAGATCCCGGGTAATATTTATTGGGATTTTGATTACGGTAATTTTGAGGGAAATCACAGCAAAGATGTTGGCATGGGAAAAGATTTTAGCTATTTTTTAGCTAAGCTTCCCCAAGAAGGCGGAGATATGTATGTTTCTTCCCATACCTGGATTAGTGATTGGGCTGATGAGGATAACCAACCTGTAACAGCTCTTCAGATTCTTGAAGACAAGCCAATGGAAACCGGCAAGGTGAAAGTTGAAATTAGCTCTGAAGTAATGGCAGAGGACATTGATGAAAAAGGAAGTGTTAGAATTTATGGTATCCATTTCGATAATGATGAAGCTACAATAAAGGAAAAGTCGGAATCCGTGCTGGCTGAAATAGCTTCACTTATGGAGCAAAACCCGGAACTACAGCTTGGAGTTGTAGGACATACTGATGCTATTGGAAGTGAGAAACACAACATGAATTTATCCAAGCAACGCGCTGATGCAGTTGTGAAATTTCTGACATCAGAACATGGGATTTCAGGAGACAGGCTAGAACCTCGTGGACTAGGTCCGTGGTCGCCTGTCTCCAGTAATGAAGATGAAGATGGCAGAGCACAGAATAGAAGGGTTGAATTAGTTAAAATATTAGATGATTAAATGATTTCTATTGTTCAATAAAATAGTTGATTATGAAACGATTCGTCTTATTATTTATCACGATTGCAGCGGTACTTTCAAACACAGCCAACAGCCAGGACCAAAAGGCTGTAGAAATCCTTGAATCCATGCAAGAAAAGTATGGACAGTCTATCAAAGATATTGAAGATTATATCATGGAGAAAGGAAGCCATACAATTTATTACAAAAAGGCGTTTACCGAAGAGGGCAGGCCTTATTTTAAAACCAAATCTAAGGGAGATATGCAATCAGCATCAGTAACGAATAAAGACCTTTATTCGCAATTTTCCTCCCAGGCAAAAGAAAGAGCCACCTACGAGGGAACTGATGAGGTTGATGGCAATGAAGTCCATGTAATTTACATTGATCAAATGGAAATAGCGGGGTTTAATGCAGACAAGGATACAGAAGACACTGTTGAAGACATCTACTTGTATGTTGATTCTGATAAGTTGGTTGTCAGAAAAATGGAGTATACAACAAAATCCCAAATAAAGGGTGGAGAAGTACGCAAGATTTCTCCTGTGGTTAAAAACAGAGACTTCAGGAATGTGGAAGGGATGCTGATCCCATATGAAACGGCTACTGTGGTTAAAGGCTTAACTCTTACTGAAGAAGAACGTGGAAAAATAGAAAAAGGATTAAATGATTTTGAAAAAAAGTTGGAAGAAATGCCTGAATCCCAAAGAGAGATGATGGAAGAAATGGCAGGAGATAAGATTGAAAAGTACCGAAAAATGATTCAAGAAGATCAATATAGGCAAATAAGCCAGGTAAAAAATATAGAAGTCAATACCGGTATAGAAATAGAAGACTTCTAAATCTTTGCTCAGGATATAATTAAAGTGACATTTGTTAAATCTAAAAATCCCATAGAAAAGGAGAACAAAAACGTATAAATAATGATTTGAATCTGTACCATAATTTGCTGTTTTTTTTGGGACATATATCTGTGATATTTTAAAAAAAAATTAGGTCATTAAACCCGCACGGGAGTAAAAAAATAATTCTTAACTCCTTCGTCAAGCTCGCTTGAACAGGCTCAGCGCAAGTACTTCAACAGGTTTCCTTCGGCAAGCTCAGTACAGGCAGCATAGGCTATGCACGCTTTTCATTAGAGCTTATGTTGAGCCAAACATCAGCATTGTGAGGTGTTGAGGTGCAAATTGTGGAAGCATCCGGACACCCATTCTTGCATTATCAGTAAGATGGTGCCGATTGAGGCAGGACAAATAGTGAGAGGGTGGAGAGGCGAAAAGTGTAAATATTTTTGTATCTTACTGTACTCGATTATAGGCAATTGTAAAA
>JBNJFT010000190.1:0-4737 GCA_051747065.1 Bacteroidota bacterium
CCAAATATCTCCCTGGTAACTAAATGTGATTTTTGTTCCATCGGAGTTTAAATTTGGATAGCGGACAAAATAATCTTCTGCAAAAGAAAAAGAGTTTGTTAGAGCCAAAATTATAATTGCTAAAGGAACAATCAGGAGTTTTCGTTTCATAGTATATTAATTTTAGGATTAGATAATTTTATTTAGATTGTTTTTATTCTGCTGAGTTTAATTCTTTTTTGAGTTCTGAGAGTTACTGCTCCAAAAATGTGTTTGGGTTTTCTTCCTCCTTAATTGTCTCCATGATGGAATGGCTGAGCATCACTGCTGATGCTACTGAATTATGCATCAGATTTTATTTTTTTCGTAATACTTACAATAATCTTTAATTCCACATTTGTGGCATTTGGGATTTCTTGCCGTACAGATATACCTACCATGTAAAATTAGCCAGTGATGCGCTTTTGGAATTAATTCTTCAGGTATAAATTTAACGAGCTGATTTTCAGCCTGCAAGGTGTTTTTTGCATTGTGAGTCAATCCAATCCTTTCCGATACTCTGAATACATGAGTATCTACAGCCATTGCGGGTTTGTTGTATATCACAGAGGCTATTACATTGGCTGATTTTCTGCCAACCCCGGGAAGTTTTTGTAATTCAGTTATATTATCGGGAACAATTCCGTTGAATTCTGTAATTAGCGCATTTGCCATTCCCACCAGGTGTTTGGCTTTATTATTTGGGTAAGAACAACTTTTTATGTATTCGTAAACTTCTGATACTTTAGCCTCAGCAAGATGTTCGGGAGTAGGAAATTTTTCTAAAAGAGGTGGTGTAAGTTGGTTAACCCTTTTGTCGGTGCATTGAGCAGATAAAATGACAGCTATAATTAGTTCATAAGGATTCTGATGTTTGAGTTCTGTTTCTGCTATTGGATGATTGGTTTTAAAATATTCTAATACTTTTTGATATCTTTCTTTTTGTGTCATCTTTTTTTTAATGATTTAGTTCATTGGGATTGTAAAGTAGAAGGTAGTTCCTTTGTTGATTTCAGAATCGAACCATATATTTCCTCCTAAAATTTCTACAAATGATTTGGCGATAGCAAGTCCCAGTCCTATTCCGCTGTAATTTTTTGTTAATCCGCCTTCTCCCTGAATAAAGCTGTTGAAGATATCTTTCTTTTGTTTTGAGGAGATTCCGATACCTGTATCTGTGACGAAAAACTGAATATAATCTTCTTGTTTTCTGTAACCAAATTTTATGTTCCCTTCATCGGTGAATTTCAGAGAATTATCAATTAATGCAAGTAGAATTTTTCTTAATTTATAAGGATCTGAGTGAATAATAAGCTCATCTTCTTCAGTATCTATATAAAACTTTAGATTCGTATTATCCTGATAGCTTTTATCGAAGAATAACATCTTTTTTAATTCAATGAGGAGGGAGTTAACATTCACATTTTCTTTTTGTACTTGTATTTGTTGCGTTTTTATTTTGGCAATATCCAGGATGTCGTCAATTGTATTTAAGAGCGTTTTTGCATTTTTTTCGATCATTTGGTGGTATTTGATCCTCTCGTGTTGTTCGGTGGTATTTTCTGCTATTATCGAACTGAACCCCATGATGCCGTTAAGTGGGGTGCGAATTTCATGAGACATGTTCCGCAGGAATTGATCTTTTAATTTTTCGGATTCTTCCGTTTTGGCTTTTGCCTCTTCCAGTTCTTCGTTTAACTTCTGTAGTTTGTCTTTTTGGTTTTGAATTTCATGGTTCTTTTTCTGTAGATATTTTCTGTTTTTCTTGCCTCTGAAAAACATTATGGTAAGTATAACAGCAAGAATGCCGATTAAAGATAAGATTATGATTAATAAGCGATTGGTGGTTTTCTGATTTTTTATTTCATTTTTTTGCCTTTTATTGATTTCTTTCTGCATATTTAATTTATGCTGAACTCTTTCGGCTTTAATGATCTCATTAACATTGTATGATTTATTATATAATTCCTGATACTTTTTCAGGTATTTGAAAGCCTTTTGGTAAGTGTCTTTTTTATTATAGATTTCATACAGGCCTTTGTAACTTGACATCAGTTCTTTTTCTGTTCCTTTTTCTTTTGCAAGACTCTCTGCTTTATGAAAGTAATCTCCTGCTTTTGAGATGTTATTTTTATAAAGGTATAAGTTCCCAAAGCCTATATATGTTCTGCAAAGCCCAATGTTATCGTTAGCAATTTTATTTTGCTTTCTGGCTTTTTTTAATAATTCTTCTGCTTTTTCGGGTTGGTCTTTGTCTAAGTAAATGTTTCCCATTGATGCAAATGAGCGGCCGGCAGCAGAATGTTTCTCGTTTTTAAGTTCGATTTTACTGCCTTTATGATAAAATTCCAGTGCTTTATCCAGCTTACCCTGTTCATAATACAATCTGCCTAAATTTGCATTAACTATGCCTGTATAACTTTCCGGGCCGAGTTTTTCAGATATTTCTAAAGATTTCTTATAATTTTCTTCAGCAAGCTGGTAGTTCCCAAGTTGAGTATATGTCAGGCCAAATATGTTATACATGGTTTTTATTCTGTTTGAATCAGCATGTTCAATGTTTCGTTCAAATTCCATCAGATACGAAAGAGCTCTGCTGTAATTGCCTTTTAGCCAATGTGTATATGCAATGAAAGGTAAATACTCCCCAAAATATTCTTCATAGTTATTCTTTTTTACGATATCCCAGCCTTTTTCCACATATTTAATAGCCGAATCCAAAATTCCTTTATCTCTATAGTTTATGCTAATACGCCGATAAACTTTGGCCAGCCCTGCCTGGTCTTCGATCTGTCCTTTATTGATGCGTTGTTTCAGCTTTTGAATAAGTGAATCTGAAGTTGTATCTTTTTTTAAAACCCCGGATTTAAGGGTGTCAAGATTTTCTTGATGGTGTTGACCATATATTTTACCAAAGCTTAAAATGATTGTTAAGCACGAGAATATAAGAAAATTAGCTATTTTAGTCGGATGGTCCATATGATTGTTTTTTTGACTGTCAGATATCTGATTGCCGCAGGTGAAATTTATGGATTTATAAAAAAATCATTTCCTTTTGGGACATTATTTTTTAATTAATATTTGATTTTGTTATTTAACCCGAATAGTTCTTGAATTATTCGGGTTAAACGTTCAAGTCGCTTATTACGAAGATAATAAATTATTTCTAATTGCTGCAAAATATACAAGTTTTGTAATGTTTTCTGCCTTATTTATTTTATACCTTTGCGAAAATATGAATAATTTATTTAGAGTTGTTGGAGATTGCCCATGATCAGTTATTTACAGGTAGAAAATATATCAAAGTCTTTTGGTGATTTGGTTTTGTTTGAAAACCTTTCATTTGGTATTGCTAAAGAACAGAAAGTTGCATTTATTGCAAAGAACGGAACAGGAAAAACCACCCTTCTTAATATTATTGCAGGAGAAGATACACCGGATTCAGGAGAGATAATTTTTCGTAATAACATTGAAGTAGGCTATCTTCCGCAAGAACCTAAGCTTAATCCTGATGACACGATTTTCGGCTCAATTTTTTCTTCTCCCAATGAATTGATTATAGCTGTACGAAATTATGAAGAAGCATTGAATTCAGACGACCAGGATAAATTGTCTGAAGCGCTGGAACAGATGGATCGAATGGAGGCCTGGGACTATGAGGTGAAAATTAAGCAGATTCTCACACAGCTTCACATTCAGGAGTATGACAAGCCGGTTAAAAAGCTTTCCGGTGGTGAAAAGAAGCGGGTTGCCCTGGCTAAGGTGCTCATCAAAGAACCTGATTTTCTTATTCTGGATGAGCCAACGAACCACCTGGATTTAGATATGATTGAATGGCTGGAAGATTATCTTAAAAATTCAGCAGTAACGTTGTTTATGGTTACGCACGACCGCTATTTTTTAGACAGAGTGTGCAACGATATCCTTGAATTGGATCAGTCTGCTATTTTTCGATACAAAGGAAATTATTCTTATTTTTTGAAAAAAAGAGCTGAAAGAATAGAAAACAAAGAAGCGGAAATTGAAAAAGCAAAAAATCAATTACGGAAAGAAGAAGACTGGGTTAAACGCATGCCGAAGGCCAGAGGGACCAAGGCTAAATACAGAATAGACAAATACCATGAATTGAAAGATGTGGCTGCCCAAAAACGGGACGATGAAGAGCTTGAAGTAAATATGGAATCGTCCCGAATGGGAAAAAAGATATTAAATCTCCATAACCTGAGTAAGTCTTATGACGAACTGACATTGATAAGTGATTTTACCTATAAATTTAATAGATTTGAAAAGGTTGGCATTGTAGGGCCCAATGGATGCGGCAAAACTACATTTTTGAATTTGATCGCCGGCATAGAGTCTCCTGATACCGGTTCTGTTGAAATGGGTGAAACATTGAAGATTGGATATTACAAACAGGAAGGTATTCGATTTAATGAAGAACAACGGGTCATTGATACTGTTCGTGAAATTTCAGATTCTATAAAGATGAGTGATGGGAGAGAGCTTTCTGCTAAACAATTTCTCCGTTACTTTCTTTTTGATGACAAGATGCAGTATGTCAGGGTAGCAAAATTGAGTGGAGGAGAAAAGCGCCGTTTGTATCTGATGACTGTGCTGATACATAAACCCAACTTTCTGATTCTCGATGAGCCCACAAATGATCTGGATATCATGACTTTGAATGTTCTTGAGGATTATTTATCCAGATTTAATGGTTGT
>JBNJFT010000191.1:0-4728 GCA_051747065.1 Bacteroidota bacterium
ACTGAAGGCATAGCAAATACTACCACTCTGTCTTCCGCCTCTATTTGAGTTTCTCCTGTGGCTATAAAGCTTTTTTTCCCGCGAATTACGCCACCAACAATTGAGGATTTTGGGAATTGTATATTTTTTAATTTATCATGCGTAATTTTTGAATTTGGCTTAGCTACAAATTCAAGAACTTCAGCATCGGAGCCTGTCAGACATTTCATTGTAGATACTTCGGCATTCATGGTAAAACGAACGATTTGGCTTGCAGTGACAAGTTTTTTGTTGATAATCGTATCCACTCCCATGTTTTCTGCCAGGCTGATGTAGTTCATATTTTCTATTTCGGCAATTGTTTTTTTTACGCCCATTTTCTTTGCCAGTAAGCAGGATAACAGGTTTGTTTCTGAATTTCCTGTTACGGCAATGAATGTGTCCATTTTTTCAAGCCCTTCTTCACTTAACAGATCAGCATCCCTTCCGTCTCCCTGTATAACAAGTGTGTTGTTCAGCTCATCAGCCAATCTTGTGCATTTATCCTTATCATATTCTATTAATTTTACTCTCATTCTGTTTTCAAGGGCTTGCGCTGTTCTTCTGCCAATTCGGCTGCCACCCAGAATCATTACATATTTGATCTCAACTTTTTTCTTTCCCGAATATTTAAGTACATTGTTGATTCCCGATTTATTGGTTACAACGTATACCAGGTCGTTTACATAAAACTTGTCAAGTCCTCTTGGGATAATAGTCTGATTATTCCTGGTAATGGCTACTGCTCTAAAATCAAAATCATTAATTTCTTCAGTTGCTTCGTTCAGGGTTTTGCCTACAACAGGTGCATTTTCTTCCAGCTTTAAAACATATAACGACAGTTTCCCCCCAGTAAAATCTACTACTTCAGAAGTGCCTGCCTGGCTCACCATGCCCGTAATTTCCCCTGCAGCAATGCGTTCCGGATATATCAAATAATCAATGCCTAAATTTGTAAAATGATTTTTATTGACCGGGCGGATATATTCGGCATTGTCTACTCTTGAAATGGTTTGTTTAACTCCTAATCTTTTTGCAATAATGCAACTGGTTATGTTAACTTCTTCCGAATTCGTTACGGCAATGAACAGGTCGGATTTTTTTATTTTTGCTTCTTTCAGTGTATCGAAAGATGTTGCCATTCCAACCAGCGTCATGATATCGTATGCACTTCCGATGCCCTTTAAACTTGCTTCATCATGGTCAATAATAATGATGTCGTGCAAATCACTGCTTAACATTTTAGCCAGATGTCTTCCAACATCCCCTGCTCCTGCAATAATAATTCTCATAAGTAAATTATTCTACATATTTAAATCCACAAAAATAACTTTACAAAGGAAAGTCTTGTTTTGAAATATCCAAATTTTTTTTGACTTTTTTATGAGAAACGAATATGAAAGGCTCCGTCCTCTGCAACAGAGTGATAAGGGATGTTTTGTTTTTCCAGTTTTTTTATCCATTGTTCCCTTTTGTAGAAAGAATTTGATGAATCTATAATAATCTGTTTGAAATCGAATAGTTTTTGCAGAGAAGCTATTTTTACATTGGCATCATTGGAAATTATGAGATAATCAATTTTAAGCTTTTCCCGGCTTGAAAGTTTCCGGTATTTATTATTTGTAATTATACAGAACCTCTTTCCATGGATAGAGAAAAAGTTTTTCTTCATCCATAAATTTTCTATCTGTTTTTCAGTGTTTTTTGTAGAGTTTATAATATCAGGGGCAGAAACATTTCTTTTTAGCCATAGATTTTTCGCTGAAAATTGAAGTTCTTCGTTTTCTATCTCTTTGTTGTTGGAAAGAATAATATTTTTTTTGTTACTTATATAATTATAAACAGATTTATTGCGGATATTGTAGATAACAAATTCACTGTTTTTTGAATTCAGGGATGTTCTGTAAATATCAAGGAATAAGACGACAATCATAACCGAAAAGGCTAATATTAATGCTTTTGTCTTCTTTTTCAAAAGAAATATGGTGGTTAGACCGATCAGTATATAAACCATGAATATTACATTTTGTTCCAGATAAAGATTATGAGAGACTGACATCGGCAGGTTCTGAATTTTGTTAAGTAAAAAATTCAGTGTAGCTGTTGTTTGTTTGAGCAGGAAACCTGTTGCCTGGGAAATAATTGGTAATATGGGACTTGTAATAAATATTAATAGGCCCTGTATTATTATTAGAGATGCAGCGGGTATAGCAATAAAATTAGTAAGCCAAAAATAGTTAGGAAATTGATGGAAATAGTAAATAATCAATGGAGCGGTTCCTATTTGAGCTGCAAGGGCAACCGTGAACCATTGCCACAGTTTATCGGCGATTAGTGGCAGAGTCAATAATTGATAAATCTTAGGTTGAAAAAATACAATACTTGCCACGGCAGTATATGAAAGTTGAAATCCTACGGAAAACAGAATCATTGGATTGAATAATAAAAGTATAAATGCTGAAAATGCCAGATTATTGTAGATAGATGTATTTTGCCGGGATATCTTGCCAATTGCAATAATTATAAACATCAGGGTAGCCCGGGTAACGGAAGGAGTTAGCCCGGTCAGGAATGCATAACCTCCCAGAATTAGGATAATGAGAATTGTCTTTGCAAATCTTCCACTTTTGGTTTTCTCCATAAATAGCAACAAATAATGAAATATGAGGAAAATGATTCCTACGTGCAATCCGGAGACAGCTAAGATGTGCATGGCGCCGGAATTGGAGAAGTTGTCTTTTGTCCGGGCATTTAGCAAATCCTTATGTCCAAGTGTGAGAGCCGAGCAAATTGCAAGTTCCTGATTTTTTAACCCGGCGTTCTTTAGTTGAGAAAGCAAATAAAGCCTGGTTTGATTTGATATGGATAGAATTGAAGGCTGGCCCGGGAAATTTATTTTCTTGTACTGATCCTCTCCAATATAAGTTTGATAATATATGCCATGGATGGATAAGTATTTTTTATAGTCGAATTCATAAGGATTTCCCTGATTTTGAATCGGATTTACATAACTGTTAAAAAGAATAACATCTCCCGGCTTAAGGGTATGATTTGAAGAATCAGGTTTGGCAAAGTAGGTTAATATATGGGCGTTTTGTTCTTGCCAGCTTGAATCTTTTTGCACAGCTTTTAATTTAATCACGGTTTCATAACTATTTTCTTTTTCTTCAGGAATATTTATGATCTCTGCAATTTTTAACTCTTGCTCCTTTTTAACTTCAGGATAACCGGCATAGTGGGAGTTGTAAAGAAAGGCTCCCAGGCAGATAAACGTTAAAGTTAGTGCTGTTCCATAATAAGTTTCAGTGAAATATTTCCATTTCAACGGGATTAAATGATGGAGAGCAATAAGGCAAATCAATCCAATTGCCGTATTTTTAAGAAAGACAAGCGGAATTGTTAAATAGTATTCCGCCATAATGCCAATAATCAAAGGTATTACAAGCCTTATAAAAGGTGTTTTTTTGATAGATGATTTCATGTGCTGTACTTATACTTATATCTTTTATTTGCCCGGGATTTTGATAACGGCCATAGAGTACGTTGTTAGCTCTTTAAGAGTGCCCGCTTGCATTTAATATGTACAAATTGAAGCATAAAGATATAGATTTATCCTGAATTATTCAGGTTATTTCGCTTCTTTTGTGTTAAATGTTTTAAAGCATGGAATTCTTAGACTAATAAAATTCTTTTTGTATGATTTTTGTAATGGACAAAAATGCATTGATATTTTTATGAACAAACAAAAGCAAAATTCATCTATAAAAAGTATCGATTTATGGTTGTGGTAGGGGTTTTTATCAAAAAAATGTATGAATTTTATAAAAATAAAGACTAAGAATATATTGTTTTTGCAGTTCTTAAGAAATAAAGTAACTTTAACCCAAATTTATTGATGTCATGATTTACTCAAATCCATTAGTTTACAAAGTCTACGATGAATTATTCAGCATTCCGCCTGGCGAAATTATATGTTGTAAATCAGATGATGAGTGGACAGAGATAGTCCTTACCGGCCAGAGAGAGGTGCAAATAAATAAGCCATTACTGGAGGTTCAGAAAAAATTACCTAAAAGACATTTTGAAAGAGTTCATAAGTTTTGGGTAATTAATGTACATCATATTGAGAGAGTATATTGGAAAAAAGGTTATTTGCGATTAATGGATAGAACAATTGTTCCTGTTCTACCTATTCTTAAAATGCGTTTGTATAACCTTCTCAACAACAACCCCGTGTATTGTAAAAAAAAGGAATGGTTTGACTGAGGAATTTTAAAACACTGCTTGCAATTTAAACTCCCTGTTTTATTCTCCTTAAATAGTTGCTCTATCCAGGAATTGACGATGGTTATAGTGAAGTGGTCTCATATTCCTATATATATTGTGCACTGATTTTTATTATTTTATAAGCTACTTCTGTAACAAATTCATTTTTTACAAAATCGAGCCTTTAGAGGTTTGCATACTGCAGTTTTAAAGGCTATAAGTCATTACAGAATTTGGCTAAAGCCGTTTTTGGTAGCTTACAGGTCTTTCCGTATGGAGTATTCGCTGTTTCAGGCGTTTGTGGGTTTTTTAGTTGAGATCTGCACCCATTTCAATATTTCTCGTTAATTCCTTTAAAAATCTCACCATATATGCTCCATCTATCACATCGTGATCGATTAATATCGTCATATTTAAGATTTCGCGTATTTTAATCTCGTTATC
>JBNJFT010000192.1:0-4685 GCA_051747065.1 Bacteroidota bacterium
CATAAACCCAACTTTCTGATTCTCGATGAGCCCACAAATGATCTGGATATCATGACTTTGAATGTTCTTGAGGATTATTTATCCAGATTTAATGGTTGTGTTGTAATCGTTTCGCATGATCGCTATTTTATGGATAATATAGTCGATCATTTATTTGTCTTTCCGGGTTCAGATAAGGGAAAAATTAAAGACTTTCCGGGGACATATACTCAATATCGAAGCCGCATCAGAGAAGAATTAACAGGAAAAAAAACACACAAAAAATCTAAGCCCTCTAAAAATCAATTTAATGAGAAACCCAAAAAGAAGAAAGCGGTTTCATATAAATTGAAACAAGAATACAAGGAGTTGACTGAGGAGATTGATAAACTTGAGAAAGAAAAAGAACAACTGGAAGACGAAATTGCTAATGAATCTCTAGATAATCAGGAAATGGTGGACAAGTCGAATAAAATAGGGGAGATTATGAATTTGTTGGATACAAAGACAGAAAGATGGTTTGAGTTAAGTGAGCAGATTGAATCAGAGTAAAGATTTATTATGGGAAAGAATATAAATGATCTTCGGGAGCGCGAAAAGGAATTGCAATGTATCTATAGGGTGAATGAAGCTCTGAAAGATGAAGAAGCCCCACTGAGAGATGTGCTGAAAAGAGCTATAGATCAAATACCCGACGGATGGCAATATCCTGGTTTATGTATGGTAAAGCTTGAAATGGATGATTATCATATAACCACAAACCATTTCTTTGAAACAAATATTTTCCAATCTGCTGATATAATTGTTGATGAAAATATCGTAGGGCAAATTTTTGTTTATTATTCCGGAGAACCTTCTCAAACACAGTCTGAACCCTATTTTTTGCCTGAAGAGCAACATCTTTTAAACGACATTGCCTGTCAAATTGCCCAGGCAATTTTTATCAGGCGGTTGAAGCAAACGATTGATTATATGGAAACTGATACGCAAAACCTTTCCCCCCAGGTTGCCTTGTTGGGCACCGATTCTGATAAACATTGGCGCTGGAGGTTACAAATGGTGGAAAAAATTGCTGATGCAACAGATTTTAAATACTATGGTGTGAAAAACATGTACTTAATAGGCAGCGTCAAAGATGCTAATGCCGGTCCAATGAGTGACATTGACTTGCTTATTCATGTTACAGGCGATGAAAAAAAAGAAGAATTATTAAAGGAATGGATAGCAGGATGGGGATATGCTTTGGCACAGATAAATTATGATAAAACAGGCTATTTGGTAACCGGGAATTTGATTGATTTACACATAGTTTATACTGATGACATTCGGAATAAAACCAATAGTTATGCTGCAATGATTGGCAGCGTGAATAATTCAGCACGGTTAATTAAATAGATTATGAATTGTATCTTCGTTTCAGATTTACATGGAAAAAAACACCTGTATAAGAAATTGTTTGATGAAATTCAAAGAGTAAATCCCGATATGGTACTGCTCGGAGGAGATTTGTTTCCACATGGGTATTTCTCAGATGAATCGGGAGAAGATAATTTTATAACAGATTTTTTAATTCCTGAATTTTCTCGTTTGAAAGAAATAATGAAAGAAATGTACCCTTCGGTGTTGCTTATTTTAGGAAATGATGACCCTAGAATCAATGAATCTGAAATAGATGAGAAAGGAAAATTATTGGGGCTATGGTATTATCTTCACAGTCGTAAAATTGAAATTGAGGATCACGTGTTTTACGGTTATTCGTTCATTCCTCCTACTCCCTTTGGTTTGAAAGATTGGGAAAAATATGATGTTTCCCGTTTTGTAGATCCCGGCTGTATTCATCCTTATGAAGGCATGCGTACTGTTAATCCTGATTATGATCCTGAGTACTCTAATATAAAGGAAGACCTGGAGAGTTTGACTGCCAATGAGGATATGTCAAAGGCTATTTTTCTTTTTCATTCGCCACCCTATAACACTCCGCTTGACCGGGCAGGGCTTGATGGAGAAATGATTGACTACGTGCCGCTGGATGTTCATGTGGGCAGTATTGCCATTCAAAGATTTATTGAAGAAAAACAACCCTTGCTTACCCTTCACGGGCATATTCACGAAGCATATTCGATTACAGGCGAATGGAGAACAAAAATAGGTAATACCCACGCTTTCAATGCGTCTTATGATAAAGATAAATTGTGTGTTGTTTTGTTTGAGCCCAAAAACCTCGACAAGGCAGAACATTATCTGATTTAATAATTAAGTAGGCACATTCAGAAGAAGAGACAAGAATTAAAATGAGCATCAATTAGTTAATGAGTAAGCAGTCTGCAGTAGGCAGTGAACATGTAGCATGTAATGGATAAACAAATTACTCTTCATAATTCGCATTAGAATAACCTAAAATTTTGTGAGTTGTTTTCATATGTCGATAATTCCGATTAATTGTAGTGCTAAAAATTGTTGTTTAGCCTCGTAATAAGTTAATAATAAAAGTTTTAGCTTTTTCTGAATGCGTCTAAGATGAAAAGATGCCTTCCTTCTATATTCTATTAATAAGATGCTTCTTAAGTTTATTTAAAGGGACCTCATCCGTTTCAAAGTCATATTCATTAAATACACTGACATCTTTTAGTCCTGAACCGGTTAACATTAAAACCACGTGGGCATTGTTTTTTATTTTTCCCTGCGTTTTTAATTTTTTTACAGCTTGTAAAGTTGTTGCTGATGCCGGTTCTACAAACAGACCTGATTGAGCCAATCTCTGATGCGCTTCTTTTATTTCTTCTTCGCTCACAGCCTCTGCCAGCCAGTTATATTTTTTTGCTTTGTGAACTATTTCTTTTCCTCCCATCGGGTTTCCAGTGGTAATTGCCTCTGCAATTGTGTGAAAATTTTCAAAAGGGATTACATCTTCTTTGCCTTCCTGAATGGCTTTCACAATAGGAGCATTGTTTTCAGCCTGTACTACGATCATTTTAGGAAGTGTTTGTATATATCCCGCTTCTTTTAATTCTCTGAAACCCTTGAAAATTCCCCTGATATGTCCGCAGGCTGAAGTAGGAACAGCGATATAATCCGGAACTTTGCCATGAAATTGTTCATACAATTCGAAAGCGGCTAGTTTGTATCCTTCTACACGAATAGGGCCGTTGCCCGAAACAATCCTAAGTTTCAGGTCTTTTGCCATTGATAGGATTTGCTTTTTCATTTTAGAATAATCAGGTGCTTTTACTTTAATCACGTGGGCTCCATGAATACTCATGGCCATAATTTTCTCTTTTGAGGCAAATTCCGGAACGAAAACAAACGCTTTTATTCCGAAACGTGCAGCGTAGGCGGCAATTGAGTTGCCCATGTTTCCTGTTGATATGGTAGCGGTTGTTTCTTCTCCCATTTCTTTTGACATTAGCATACAAGCGAATGAACCGCGGTCTTTGAAGCTCCATGTAGGATTTAAGGTCTCATTCTTTAAAAAAAGATTTGAAATGCCGGCATATTCGGCAAGTCGTTGTTCCGCCTTTAACAGACACGTGTTCCCTTCACCGAGAGAGTTCTCTTCGTTTAACGATTCAAATGGCAAAAATTCAGCATATCTTTGAAATAATTTTTCGCCTTTCCTAATTTTTGCTTTGTCTGTGTTTTCTGTTTTTACCTCAAGTGATTCCCCGTTATCGGCAAATTCTTCAATACGCTCAAAAGGATATTCAATTCCCGTTAGCGTGGATATTAATTTTTTTGTCATGACTCAAATATACAATTAGTATTGGAAATTAATTTCCTGTTCTTTTATATATTCCCGCAAGGGTTTATTGATCCAGGCTGTGGAATGTTGATCATTTGTAGCGATGTAAATTTCTAACTCAACATTTTCCAAAAGTCCGAGATCTTTCAGAATTTTACGTACTACTTCAGGGTTGGAAAGCCTTAGATATAGAGAATGTGTAGCCGATGAATTATAGATGCTGGCAAGAAAGGTGTAGTATTGTTCTTTATCCCTGGGAGCAATGTAAGTAAAACGCATATTATCAAGGAAAGGCTTGAATTCCTCCATTTTTTTTACTAATTGATCGAAGTTATCCATCGTATTGAATATTGGTTTATTAACAATATACATATTCACACTCGTTCAGTCAAGTAGAAAAATACCAGGAGGGTCGATTTTTAACAAAATATGTAAAGTTCAAAATTCAGGATGTAATAATTTTTATTTGAATTTAATAAAAACAAATATTCAACACTTTTTCAACTCAATTAACTCAATCAACTCAATCAACTCAATCAACTTAGTCTCCTACTTAGAATCCAATTCAGCAATCATTGCCGGCTAACTTTTATTGTGAAGCAATCTTATTGTGCAGCCAGATAATGTTTTCAGCCAGTCTTTTTACTATTTTCAGCCCTTCTTCATCGCCTTCAATATCTCCCGGTTCTCTGGCAACACCTACATTCCAGTATTTTGATCCCGGAACGATCATGTCATTTATAAAGAAAAAGTCGTTTATTGAGTGAAATGTCGGCATCATTCCGGCTCTTCTTGCTACAGCAATTCCTGCGCCGATTTTGCGGCTGAGGAATTTACCGTTTGCCCCGATAGTGTAACCACACCGATCGATTAATGCCTTAGTTTCAGGAGTCATTTGTGAGAAATAAACAGGGGAAGCTATGATTATGGCATCAGCGTGCTTCATTTTTTGGATATAATCGTTAAT
>JBNJFT010000193.1:0-4607 GCA_051747065.1 Bacteroidota bacterium
AACCTTAAACATCAAATTAAACCATTCCCGTATAATTCCAGGGAGTAATCTGTTTCAACTCTTGTTTTAAATCTTCACTGACCTGCAAACAATCAATAAATTCAACAAACGCTTCCTGATCGATTTTTTCGTTTTTGCGGGTTAAATCTTTTAATAACTCATAAGGATTTTCATACCCTTCTCTCCTCAATATCGTCTGAATAGCTTCAGAAACAACTATCCAGTTTTTCTCCAGATCATCGTCGATTGCTGATTGATTTATCGTAATCTTATCCAAACCCTTCAAAAGAGATTGCAGGGCAATATTTGTGTGAGCAAGCGGCATACCAATATTTCTTAGCACAGTGGAATCAGTAAGGTCCCGCTGTAATCTTGACACTGGCAACTTAGAAGCAAGATGATCACTGAAAGAATTTGCTATACCAAGATTGCCCTCGGCATTTTCGAAATCAATCGGATTAACTTTATGCGGCATAGCAGAAGAACCAACTTCTCCTTGTTTTATACGTTGCTTAAAATAATTAAGAGAGATATACTGCCATATATCCCTGGAAAAATCAATCAAAATTGTATTGATCCGCGATAAAGCATGAAAATAAGAAGCAAGATTGTCATAATGTTCAATCTGCGTAGTCGGGTATGAACGTGTTAGCCCAAGTTTTTCGTTTACAAATTTTTCAGCAAAAGCATTCCAATCGGTATTTGGATAGGCTACGTAATGTGCATTAAAATTCCCTGTAGCTCCGCCAAATTTTGCTGAAAATGGAACTTTTTCCATTTGAGCGAGTTGTTCTTTCACACGGGCGACAAAAACACGAATTTCCTTTCCCAGTTTTGTCGGGGAAGCAGGCTGGCCATGAGTACGGGCAAGCATAGAGATATCTTTCCATTGATCTGAAAGGGAGGTTAATTTGTCAAGAAGTTTATTAAACTTAGGAAAAAGTACTTGATGGGTTGCTTCCTTTAGCGATAAAGGAGTAGCTGTATTATTTACATCTTGCGAAGTAAGTCCGAAATGGATAAATTCTTTATATTTCTCCAATCCCAAGGCTGAAATTTTTTCTTTAATAAAATATTCTACAGCTTTAACATCGTGATTCGTTTCTTTTTCAATTTCCTTAACACGAACTGCATCTTCCTCATTAAAAGACCTGTATATACTTCTTAATTTGCTAAAAAAATCCGGATTTACATTTTTTAACTGGGGCAAAGGAAGTTCGCAAAGCGCAATAAAGTATTCAATTTCCACTTTTACTCTGTAACTAATCAACCCATATTCTGAAAAGAATGGCGACAAAGCATCTGTTTTATTATGATATCTTCCGTCTATCGGGGAAACTGCTGTTAATGAATTAAAATTCATACGTTTTTGTTTTATAAATTATTCAGTTTTAGCAAAAGTAGAAAAAAATGTTATCAAATACCTGAAGAAATTAAGGGAATAAATTAAATTTGAAGTATAAATCAATAAGTTATCAAAATGAAAAAATTTGTAATTATAGGATTCCTGTTATTTTTAAATTCTCATCAATTTATTTTTCCTTCCGCATATGAAATCAATCAGGACAGTATTTCTGAAAGTTCTGAAGATAAAACAGATACAAGCAAAACGGAAAATTTCGTTTATACATTTAAAATTCATCAAAATATAGAACCCTCTGCCTTGAGGCTTACCAAGAAGGCTTTTAAGCAAGCCAGAGAAAAAAAAGCTGATTATATAGTTGTTGATTTAGATACATACGGAGGTTTAGTAAATATAGCAGATTCTATTCGTTCCGCTTTTTTAGGCAGCGAAATCCCCATAATGGTTTTCATAAAAAACAATGCTGCTTCAGCCGGCGCACTAATTTCCATAGCTGCAGACAGCATTTATATGAAAGAAGGATCAAGCATAGGAGCAGCTTCAGTGGTGAATCAGGAAGGCAAAGTTATGCCGGAAAAATATCAGTCATATATGCGCTCCACAATGCGTGCAACAGCCGAAGCAAAAGGAAAGAAAATTATAGTAGACGGAAAAGATACAACAGAGGTATGGCGAAGAGATCCAAGAATTGCCGAAGCTATGGTGGATCCGCGAATTGCTATCGAAGGAATTACCGACAGTACTGAGATCATTACTTTTACTGCACAAGAAGCTATAAAGCATGGCTATTGTGAAGCAAAAGCCAAAAATATAAAAGAGGTGCTTCAAAAAGCAAACATAAAAAATGCAAAAATCGAAAGCTACGAAGTTACCACTATGGACAAAATTATTGGATTTCTAATTAGCCCCGCTTTACAAGGTATTTTAATAATGCTCATAGTAGGTGGGATTTATTTTGAAATGCAGTCACCCGGCCTTGGATTTCCAATTGTAGCAGCTATAACGGCAGCAGCTCTATATTTTGCTCCGCTTTACCTGGAAGGAATAGCTCAGCACTGGGAGATATTATTGTTTATTGCAGGGTTAATTCTGATAGGTATTGAATTATTTGCCATCCCCGGTTTCGGTGTTGCCGGAGTAGCCGGAATTATACTTGTTGTAACCGGCTTGGTCATGAGCATGGTTGACAACGTTGTCTTTGAGCATGAACTTCATACTGAAGAAGCCCTGAAAGCAGTATTTAAAGCTTTTTTCATTGTGACATTGTCAATGTTCTTAGGTTTGGTACTTTCGCTCTACATGGGCAAAAAGGTGTTAACCTCAAAACGCTTCTCATCTTTGGTATTGGATTCAGTCCAAGACAAAAATGAAGGTTATGTAAGCGTAGATAAAAAACAAAAAACTTTAATAGGGAAAACCGGAGTTGCTTATACAGTACTAAGACCCGGAGGAAAAGTGAATATAGAAGATGAAATTTATGATGCTAAATCAGAAATAGGTTTTATAGACAAAGGTGAAAAAGTAAAAGTCATAAGCACCTCAAGCAGTCAACTTTATGTGATGAAGATATAAACCAGAAAACTTATGGAGAAAATTAATATAAGAGACTATAAACCGAAAGATTACCAACAAATCCAATACGTATGGAGAGAAACCGGAGTAGGTGGCAGCCACCGGGGCGATAACAAAGAAATAATCGAAGGTAGCATCGAGATTGGCGGAAAACTCATTGTTCTGGAAGATACTGAAAATACAAAAATTTTCGGGACATCCTGGATTACTTTTGACGGTAGAAGACTCCATCTGCATCATATTGCAGTACTTCCGGAATATCAAAAAATGGGTTATGGGAAGCTACTCACGAAAAAATCCGTAGAATTCGCGAAAGATAAAGGCTATCAAATAAAACTAGAAGTACACAGCACTAATAAAAGTGCAATAGAAATCTACAAAAATATTGGCTTTGAACGACTGGGTGATTATGATATATACATTATAAGAAACCTGTCACAGGTTTAATCATTCGGATTAACTTACCTTCCTGTTTTCTTTCACTAATTCGTGAAATTTATGCTTAAAAGAATCGCTGCAGTCAACTAATCTGTATTCGGGTTTTTCTGGATGGGTCATGTCTATTTCAACACGAGCAGATGGATTAGATTCTTCGTGTTCAATCGCACGCACGTAATCTTTTACTACATCAATTTCAATATAATCAAGATCATAAGGATCTCTTTGAATCATTTCTCCGTTAATTTTGCCTACTACTTCCATGGTATTTATTTTTTTACTTTATTTTACAATAACTATGCCATTATAAATTTGTGATAAAAATTAATTATAATGTTCTCTCCTTAGACGAAAAATATACATAAAGGGTTGCGTAATTCTCTAATTTTATGTTTTTTAATCTCTCATTTCCTATCTGATGCCTAACACAGAGTACTGCCGGGAAAGAATAATATGTTTATACAGGCAATTTCAGAAGTAGAAGATAAATTTGGAAAAACAGGTTTTTAGCTGAAAGAAAACAAATGTTTGTATTTTAATAAAATAATTATAGTTTTGTACAAAAGAAAATTAGTTAAATATGAATTCAACATTACGCATACATAGCAACTATTATTACTGGTTATATTATTACCCGGAAGGGATTAGTGTATGATATAGAACCGAAAATTATAATTCAAATACATTAATCCCGTAGCCAAAAGCTAGGGGATTTTTATTTTAAAAGGATTTTAAAAGGGTTTCAAAAGAAAGAAAAGATGAGAAAGATAACAGCAACATATCATTATTACTATTACTTTTCAGGACACACCTGACGGGGTGAGTTATATACTCTATTTTATTCAAGAGGAAACCAAAAAACCCCGTCCAGAAGAGGCGGGTTTTTTTATGTATAGACTTTTAGTTACAATTATCAACCAAAAACTATTATCATGAATGTTCATCTTGAATTACAGCCATTAGAATTGAAAGGTACTACACCAGTCTCAGGCCCTATTCTAATTGCAGGGCCCTGCAGCGCAGAATCAGAACACCAACTGCTTGAAACTGCAAATGCCCTAAAGCAGGAACAAATTCACCTATTTCGTGCCGGAATATGGAAACCCCGAACCAGACCCGGCGGATTTCAAGGTTCAGGTTCTAAAGCATTGCCCTGGCTAAAAAAGGTTAAGGAGACAACGGGACTCCCTGTGGCCACAGAAGTTGCAAACGAAAGACACGTTCATGAAGCCTT
>JBNJFT010000194.1:0-4563 GCA_051747065.1 Bacteroidota bacterium
CTCTGACATTGCCGGGAAAACAGGCACAACCGATGGAACGCCAATTACAGACAACATCGTTACGGAAAGAATCAAGCCAATGGCCGTGCGGTTTTTCATTGTGTTTTTGTTTCCGGCTTTTTTTCGATAAATTTCAGAGAATGCAAATAATTTGGAAATAAGAGATATATGGTAGAATTAACAACGGTTGCCGAGCGTTTCATGAGATGGATTTTTAGAAAACAAGAATTTTATAAAGTTAACTATATGCCAAGCACTTAAAGTTATCTTTTTATGGCAACGAGCCATATTCGGATAGCCTGGCCTCGCCTGGTTTAAATCAATCATTGCAATAATAAGGATTATAATTGAAAAAGCATGAAAATTACAACAACGCAATGTGCGGTAATAGGAGCCACGAGACCATCAGTCACTTGGGGAGAGAGCGAAGAGCTGAGGTCAGAGAGGAAGAAGTTGGCAATAGGACGAGAAATTGGTGTTTAAGTGCGTATGTGTTTAAGTGTTTATGTAAAGCTTGGCAATAAACTGTTGGCAATCGGGACTGGAGCTAAGAGCAGAGAGCAATGAGCAAAAAGCAAAAAGCAATGAGGGTAAAATATTCCTCTGAGCCCTAAGCCCTGTGCCAATTAGCTTCTTCCGGAGGAAATGCCACTAAGGCACGAAGGGTCTAAGAATCACGAAGATTACTAACCCAAAAACCAGCAGCCGGAAAAAAATAGTGTCCCTCGTGCAACCTTCGTGTTCATAGTGGTTATGGTTCATTTAGCCACAGCTTCATTTAACCACAATGTTCACAAGAAAATGCACAAAGACCACAAGACGAATTAACTAATCCATTTATCCCGTGAAATTCATGAAATGAGTATTTCACTGGGACTAATTAACTTCTTTCCCCGCTTCCCTCGCATAAGTCTGTAATGCAATTAATATTAAATTATTTTCTTTACTTTTGGTTGAACGATTGACAAAACACTGTAACACTGCTACCAATTATAAAAAAACTCAACCATAAATGAATACAACTGAATACAATAAAAACGTCTGGGATAAATATGTTGCGAATAAAATGCGATGGACGATTCCCGTTACAGAAGAGGATATTGAGCATGCCAAAAACGGTGTTTGGAACATTGTTTTAACGCCAACGAAACCCGTTCCTCATGATTGGTTTCCCGATTTAAAGGGATTAAGAATACTTGGATTAGCATCCGGGGGCGGACAACAAGGGCCGATTTTGGCAGCATTAGGCGCTGATGTTACCATTTTTGATAATTCCGAAAATCAGTTGAACCAGGATAGAAAGCTTAGCGAGGCGTTTAACCTTAATATCAAGACCGTTCAGGGAGATATGAAAGACTTGTCTGTATTTGCCGATAAGTCATTTGATTTAGTGTTTAACCCTTGTTCTGTAGTGTTTGTCGATAACATAAAGCCTGTCTGGAAAGAATGTTTTCGTGTTTTAAAAACTAATGGTGTATTAATGACCGGGTTAATTAATCCTGTTATTTTCCAATTAGACCAGGACATTAACCCATTTCAGTTAATCTATGCTCAGCCATATTCAGATCTGAACTCATTACCGAAAGAAAAACTTGATGATTTAATCAAAAATCAGGAAACTTTAGAATTTGGTCACAGCCTCACAGAGCAAATCGGCGAACAGCTCAGGGCTGGGTTTTTGATGTCTGATTTTTATGAAGATGATTGGAATGGTGAAAAAGCGATTGATAAGTATTTTCCTTCTTTCTTCGCAACCAGGGCGATAAAGGAATAATAACAAATCACTGGCAGCAATATGCACACAGGGAGCAGTTGGCAACAGGATGAAGCAAGTGTTTAAGTGCGTAAGTGTTCAGGTGTTTATGTAAGGGTGGTAATAAGCTATTGGCAATCAGGGACTGGAGCAAAGAGAAGAGAGCGGAGAGGGCAAAGATCGAAGAGCAAAAAGCTAAAAGTAAAGAGGGTAAAATATTCCTCTGAGCCCTAAGCCATGTGCCAATTAGCTTCTTCCGGAAGAAATGCCACTAAGGCACGAAGACTCTAAGAATCACAAAGTTATTAGTTCTTGAAATTAGAAATGTTGACTCGCACACGCTATTTGGTGTACAAATCAACATTTCTTTGTCCCCGGCGCTTCATTCATGGAGCCGGGCTGTTGAACGAAGATCGTTCAATCTGGATAAGCAGTAACCTATAAGGTTGGTTGAATGATAACATCTATCCGACGGTTTTGCCGGCGACCTTCTTTTGTTTCATTGTTGGCAACGGGGTTGTTCTCGCCATAGCCTACTGAGCTTAAATTATAACTGCCTGGTGTTTCAGAATTTGCATTCAGATATTTTGTCACTGCATCTGAGCGGTTTTGAGAAAGCTTTAAATTCGATGCATCGCCACCGAAAGAATCGGTATAGCCTTCAATCACCACGGCGCTTCCGGGAAATATTCTGATGGCATCCTGTACCTTGGTCAGCAAATCAAAATTCTCGGGTTTAATCTCGGATTTCCCAATATCAAAACCAAAGCCATGCATTCTTATAATCACTTTGTTTTCAGAACGAATTACCGTAGCTTCTGCGCTGTTAAATAACCGGTTGACTTTTTCAAACTGATTATCCAGTTTTTCCTGGTTTGCTATTTTAGCATCAAGGATGGCCCTTTCGTTCTCAAATTCCTTCATTTGCGACATCATGGCCTCGCTGCGCATTTTCGATTCATTTTTCAATTCACTTTTAAGCGCCTGGCTTTCATTTCTCAGCAGGGCAATGTTTGATTCCAGGTGCTGGATTCTGTTTTCCTTCACCATGTTTTCAGCACCAAGATTTCTATTCTCCCTCTGTAGATTAACCACATAGTTTATTATTTCATTCTCGGGCTGCTCAACGCCTTCATCAAACCGGGCTACCATATC
This sequence comes from Bacteroidota bacterium, assembly GCA_051747065.1. Lineage (GTDB taxonomy): Bacteria > Bacteroidota > Bacteroidia > Bacteroidales > UBA12077 > JAGXLC01. The sequence continues at coordinate 2,909 of JBNJFT010000194.1, forward strand.
CATTTTCTCTGCAATTCTTGTCAGGGGTGCTTCATAATACAGGATAACATCTTCCATCTCCAGGTCTTTGTCATCTATTTCCGATATGGCGCTGTTCAGATAAATGGCGTGCTTCGCTTCATACCTGGCTTGCTTAGCCAATATGCGCGGATAATCCATGTCATACCGGTTCGATTCGAGTTCCTTTTCCGTTTCTGCCAGCAGCGATGATGCCTTTTTTAGTGTTTTTGGGGCATTACGGTCAACATTCATGTCATCGGCCTTTTTCAGCAAAACACGGGTTTCGTCAAGCAAATCGGTTTTTATGGAGGTTAGTTCAGCTTTCCTGTACATTTCCATTGCTTCTTTTGAGTACTTGTACGAGTCATCCTTGTCTCCTTTTTCCAGTTGTTCAGCAGCATTGTTAAACGCCTCTTCGGCATTCTGCCACATTTTCTTCGCAAATATGTTAGCTCCTGATGAGTATGCATCGCCACGTGCATTTAACGTATTGGCAAAAACAATTTTGGCCGATGCACTGTAATCTACCGAACGGTTAAAGTAATTTACAGCTTCAGCCAGTGATGCTTCCACCCTGTCAACATCCTTGTTTTTACGAAAGTCTTTTTCAGCTTCCTGGTAGCTTTCTACCCCTTCAGCATAGGCAAGAGGGACAAGTATGTCGGCTTGCATCTGTTTTGCATGATGCATCGCTTTATCTGCTTTCGTAAATAAAGTGTTTTTTGTCTGTTGTGCATAACCGAGTGTACTAATCATCAGGAAAGATGACAGGCACAGGAAAATCACAGCATGCTTTGTTCTTTTCTTGAATGTTTTCATTTTGATATTTTGTATTAATTATTGTGAAAAATTATTTGAGATAAAGGTAATGGTGTGGATGCCCCTGAATGTTACACAATACTGCGATTAAATTACATCATTCACACATTTTTATCAATATGGCTGATTAAAAGGAGAGACAGGTCTTTTTTTTGTGAATCACGTTGTTCAGATTGTTTTGTGGCTTCCGGAAATCCTGCCGCGAAGACTCCGGGCAGCACAAAGTTTTAGCTTCTCAATGATAGTTTATCGATATTCAGAATCCCGCCAATTCGTTTAATTCTGTTTCGGCGAAGCAACAGCCAGCCCTATTCCGGCTTTGTGATTTCATAGGAGGTATTGCGGAGTCTGCGTTCCATGATAATGGCTATAAGGATAAACACCGGGATGGTAAGGAGTAACCGCAGCAAGGAAAATTGTAACCCCAGGAAACCTATCTCGAATGTAATCATGGGGATTTTGGCAGCGCTGAAGGTGCCTACATAGACGAAGATATTTCGGAGGCTGCACCCTTTTTTCCATAAAAGGTGGGCCACAGGAAAAGCGGCATACAGCGGTCCGGCCTGTGTTACGGCAAGAAGGATCATCAGGGCGATGCCTTTGAATCCTGAGCCCGTTCCGACATGTTTTTCGATTTTTTCCCTCGGTATCCACACATCAAACAACCCAATCAGAATGAACATGCAGGGCAGGATGGTGAGCATCTCCTTCAGGAAGCGCCAGAAGGTGGTTTCTGCCAGTTGCTGGCCCGTCGTCCATCCGGCAAGGTATGAGACCGCAATAAGGCCGGCAAAAAGGGCAATCACTGTAAAATCAAACGTATATTTCTGAAGCGT
>JBNJFT010000195.1:0-4550 GCA_051747065.1 Bacteroidota bacterium
GCTTTTTGCTCTTCTTGCTGCTGTTGGTTTTTATCCTTTTGTTCTTCTGATTGTTTCATTTTGTCTTCTCCTTTATTCATTTTTTCACCTGTCTTTTTATGAATCAAAAAAAATTCAATTTGCTTTATTCAAATAACTTGCCAAAAAATAATGTTACGACAAATTGGCATTAAACAAATGTATTGTTTATGAAAACATGGCAAGAAAAGTGGCTTTATTCTACACGCTGAATTTTTGCTCCTAAGTTATTTAACCTGACGTCAATGTTTTCGTAGCCGCGATCAATTTGCTCAATATTGTTTATTGTACTTGTACCGTCAGCATTAAGTGCAGCAATGAGTAGTGCGACACCTGCTCGTATGTCAGGGGATGTCATTTTGGTTGCCCGTAGTCTTATTTTTTGATCTTGTCCGACAACTGTGGCCCGGTGAGGATCACATAAAATTATTTGGGCGCCCATATCTATTAGTTTATCAACAAAGAAGAGCCGGCTTTCAAACATTTTTTGATGGATTAAAACGCTGCCTCTGGCTTGTGTTGAAACCACAAGCATTACGCTGAGTAAGTCGGGGGTTAGGCCGGGCCATGGAGCATCTGATATGCTCATGATTGTCCCGTCAATAAAGGTTTCAATTTCGTAGTTCTCATGTCGCGGAATGTAAATATCATCACCGCTTTTTTGCACATCTATTCCCAGTCTTTGGAAAGATAGTGGTATGATGCCCAGATTTTCATAGGAAACGTTCTTGATGGTAATTTCCGATTTAGTTATAGCGGCCATTCCAATAAAACTTCCTACTTCAATCATGTCGGGGAGAATTCTGTGTTGACAGCCATGAAGGGACTCAACGCCTTCGATTGTTAAAAGGTTTGAGCCTACACCGGAAATTTTTGCACCCATGTTGTTCAGCATTTTGCATAATTGTTGAACATATGGTTCACAGGCGGCATTATAAATAACAGTTTTTCCTTTTGTAAGAGCGGCTGTCATTACAATGTTTGCTGTGCCGGTTACTGATGCTTCTTCCAGTAGCATTTCAGCTCCCTTTAAATTTTTCCCTTCTATGGTATAAAAATCATCCCTGTGGCTATAATGAAATTCAGCCCCAAGGTTTTTAAAGCCTTGGAAATGAACATCTAATCTTCTTCTTCCGATTTTGTCGCCCCCTGGTTTTGGAATGTAACCCTTACCATAACGAGAAAGTAAAGGTCCCATAATCATGATGGAACCTCTTAATCCTTCTGCTTTTTCTATGAATTCCTGAGAATGTAGATAATCAAAGTTAATGTTCTCTGCCTGGAATGTATAAGTTGATTTGTCAACTTGAGTAACTGTTACTCCCAAAGATTTTATGAGGCCCATTAATTTATTGACATCTCTGATGTTTGGGATGTTCTCTATGGTAACCTTTTCACTGGTGAGAAGTGTTGCGCTTATTACCTGAAGAGCTTCATTTTTTGCGCCCTGGGGAGTTATTTCTCCATGTAATGAATGGCCTCCTTGAATGATGAATGAACCCATTGGTAATACTATTTATTGGGAGTTGTTATTCTTGTTTTTCCGGTTGTTTCTTTTTTTCCTTAATTTATTCAGAATCTCCTTTGAATCTTTCAGCTTAATTTTGTCCCTCTTGACTTTAATTTTACCATCTGAAAGTTCTTCTAAATCATCAAAGATTACATCATCGCTGACGCTGTCTTTGTTCCAGGTAAGGTAATTTTTTTTCATGTGGGTTGCAATGATTTCAATCAATGCGTCTTTCTCTTCACCTTCTTCGTAAGTAGCTGCTTCTCTTATCAGTTTCTCAATTGTTTTTCCGTAATGTTTGTATTTTATTCGTTTGTTGTTGTAAGGCACAGGGGCCGGGCTTTGTCTGAGTTTTTCTCTTGGTGGTTCTTCATAAGGGGAATCAATATCTAATTCAAATTCTGACATTATTTCAAGGTGATCCCATAACTTATGTTTGAAGTCAGCTATATCTTTAAAATGTGGATACATATTACCCATAATATTGATAATGACTTTTGCCATTTCATTTCTTCTCTCCTTTTCTTCAATAGTCTTTGTATATTCTACAAGCTTTTGAATATTTCTCCCATATTCGGGTAAGATTAATTTTTTTCTACTCGTATTGTAATCCATGGTTATATAATTAAATTTTTTACAAAAATAGTTGTTTTTGAACAGGTTTCAAATTTCTATGATATTATTTTTAATTTGGCAAATTTAAGAAGGAGATTTTTCTCGCCATATTTTTTAAAATCAATTTTAGCTTTTGTGTCCGGCATGGCATTTTCCAGTTCCAGTATTGTTCCTCTGCCGAAACGGTTGTGCTCAACAAGCATTCCGGGCTTTAACTCTCCCTTATATTCGCTGGGGGCTTCTGTGGTTGAGGCTCCTTTTTGAGATGGAGTTGAATTTATCTTTTTTAAGTTTTTCTTCACACCGTAATATGCTCTATTTGTTGAGGGGGCTTCTTTTTGCTTTGGTTTTTGAAAATCTTCAAAGTCTTGGGTTTCTGTTATGTTGAATTCTGGCTGTGTTAAGTATTCAGGTTCAATGTCATAAATAAACCTGCTTGGTTGAGTTCGTTGGGAAACGCCCCATTTGTAGCGGTTGTTAGCGTGGCTTATGGTCGCTTTCTTTTCAGCCCTGGTAAGTGCAACATAGAACAATCTGCGTTCTTCTTCCAGTTCCTTGTCCGTGTTCATGGACATGGGAGAGGGGAATAGCCCTTCTTCAATCCCTGCAAGAAAAACTTCTTTGAATTCCAATCCTTTTGCCGAATGCATTGTCATCAGGGTGACTTTGTTTAAATCCTCTTCATCTTCCATGTCTGCGTTCGTCATTAAGGAAACGTTTTCAATGTAATCTTGCAGTGTTGGAAGTTCTTCTTCCGGAAAACCATCGGTAAAATCTTTAATTCCGTTTAAGATTTCCTGAAGGTTTTCGTTTTTAGTTTGTTCTTCTATATCAGTAGGGTTCTCGAATTCTTTCAATATGCCTGACTTTGAAGCAATTGTCATTGCTGCATCGTAAGCATTGGTCTCTTGAGCAATCTTAGAAAACTCTTTTATCATATCCCTGAAAGAAATCACCTTTTTGGCAGTTGGCCCGTTAAGCTCAGGAACTGAACCCGGCAGATTACTTATTATATCCCAGGCAGTGGTGTTGTTTGTGGTGGCTGCATTTAAAATTTTGTCCTGCGTAGTTTTTCCAATGCCCCTGGTGGGATAATTGATGATTCGTACTAAAGCCTCTTCATCATAAAAGTTTATACAAAGTCTGAAGTAGGCGAGGAGGTCTTTAATTTCCTTTCGTTGATAGAACGAAATTCCTCCATAAATTTTATAGGGAATATTGTATCGTCTGAAAGCTTCCTCAAAATTACGTGACTGGGCATTTGTGCGGTATAGAACTGCAAAGTCCTTGTATTCATATTCTTCGTTTTCCAATTTGTCAGAAACAGATTTTGCAATTTGAATGGCTTCTTCTTTGTCTGTATAAGATTCCAACACATCAATTTTCTCGCCTTTATCCTTTTCTGAGAATACCTTTTTGGGAATTTGTTTGCTGTTTTTTTTGATCATGCTATTTGCCGCATCAACAATTGTTTGTGTAGACCTGTAGTTTTGTTCAAGTTTGAAAAGCTGATATTGCGGGTAATCTTTCTGGAAATTCAGTATGTTTTCAATTTTTGCACCACGAAAGGAGTAGATGCTTTGAGCATCATCGCCAACAACGCAGACATTGCCATGTTTTTGGGAAAGTTTTTTAACAATAAGGTATTGCGCAAAATTCGTGTCCTGGTACTCATCAACAAGTATGTATTGAAATTTTTCCTGGTATTTTTTTAGAATCTCCACATGATCACGAAAAAGGATATTAATGTTTAGCAAAAGGTCATCAAAATCCATGGCATCAGCCTGTTTACATCGCGAGGCGTAAACACGGTAGATGTCTGCAATTTTTGGCCTTTTTTGTTGTTCATCCTGCTTGAGTATTTCGGTGTTTTTGTTGTATGATTTCCAGGTGAGCAGATTGTTTTTTGCAGAAGATATCCTTCCTTGTACAGCTTGTGGTTTGTATGTTTTATCGTCAAGATTCATCTCTTTGATGATCTTGCGAAGCAGATTTCTTGAATCTACAGTATCGTAGATAGTGTAATTGCTTGAGTATCCGGCTGCTTTTGCTTCAAATCTGAGTATCTTTGAAAAAACAGAGTGGAAGGTGCCCATCCATAATTTTTGAGCTGCTTCTTGCCCGACCATTTTCCCGATCCGCTCTTTCATTTCGTTTGCAGCCTTGTTTGTAAAAGTTAATGCTAAGATATTTTCTGGTTTCACGCCCTTTGATAAAATATAGGCTATCCGGTACATCAACACTCTTGTTTTACCGGACCCGGCGCCGGCTATTATCAAAGAAGGACCTTTGTAATTTACCACTGCTTCTTTTTGGGCTGTATTTAAATCTTGTATAAATTCTTCCACGGATCAATATTTTTAATCAACAAAAATATATTCAATCTTTCAGGACTCAAAGAGGAAAC
>JBNJFT010000196.1:0-4524 GCA_051747065.1 Bacteroidota bacterium
CTTTGGATGGAGGGCGGTTTGCTACTTCTGATTTGAATGATCTTTATAGAAGAGTAATTATCAGGAATAACAGGCTCAAGCGCCTTATAGAAATTAAGGCCCCGGAGGTTATTCTTAGAAATGAAAAGAGAATGCTTCAGGAGGCTGTTGATTCATTATTTGATAATTCAAGAAAATCGAATGCCGTTAAAACAGATTCAAATCGTGCATTAAAATCTCTTAGCGATAGTTTAAAAGGGAAGCAAGGACGGTTTAGACAAAATCTTCTTGGTAAACGTGTGGATTATTCGGCTAGATCGGTTATTAGCGTTGGCCCTGAGTTGAAAATGCATGAGTGTGGTATTCCTAAAGATATGGCTGCAGAGTTATATAAGCCTTTTGTAATCAGGAAGTTGATTGAGAGAGGAATTGTAAAAACAGTGAAGTCTGCAAAGAAAATTGTGGATAGAAAAGATCCTGTTGTTTGGGATATTCTTGAGAATGTAATGAAGGCACATCCGGTACTTTTAAATCGTGCGCCTACATTGCACAGACTTGGTATACTTGCTTTTCAGCCAAAACTTATTGAAGGTAAAGCTATACAGCTTCATCCTCTTGCTTGTACCCCATTTAACGCCGACTTTGATGGTGACCAAATGGCTGTTCACCTGCCTTTAGGCAATGCGGCGATTGTGGAAGCCCAATTATTAGTGTTATCTACACATAATGTCCTTAATCCCGCAAATGGAGCACCTATTACAGTGCCTTCCCAGGATATGGTACTTGGGTTGTATTATATTACAAAATTACGTAAAGGCGCAAAAGGGGAAGGATTAAGATTTTACTCTACAGAAGAAGTAATAATAGCATATAATGAAGGAGCAGTTGACCTGCATGCTAATGTTACTGTGAGGATTGAAGATTATGATGAGAAAGGTGAAAAGGTAAAGAAAAGTTTAGATACCACTGTCGGCCGTGTTATCTTTAATCAATTTGTTCCGGAAGGTATTGGTTTTATTAATGAAGTCTTAACAAAGAAATCACTTCGTGATATTATTGGTGAAGTCCTGAAACGTACAGATTCACCTAAGATTGCCAAATTCCTTGATAATATTAAAGACTTAGGTTTTAGAATGTCATTTCAGGGAGGTTTATCTTTTAATCTGGATGATATTATTATTCCAAAAGAAAAAGATGAACTTGTTCCTAATGGATATGAACAGGTAGAAGAAGTAATGAATAACTATAATATGGGATTCATTACTAACAAAGAGAGATATAATCAAATTATTGATATCTGGACACATACCAATGCAAGCTTAACTAAGATATTAATGGACCGGATTAGTACAGATAATCAAGGGTTTAATTCGGTTTATATGATGCTTGACTCTGGTGCCCGAGGTTCTAAAGAGCAGATTAGACAGTTATCAGGAATGAGGGGTTTGATGGCTAAGCCTCAAAAATCAGGAACTGCAGGTTCCGAGATTATCGAAAACCCAATTCTCTCAAACTTTAAAGAAGGTTTATCTGTATTAGAATACTTTATTTCTACTCACGGTGCTCGTAAAGGACTTGCTGATACCGCCCTTAAGACAGCAGATGCAGGTTATTTGACACGTAGGCTGGTAGATGTTTCTCAGGATGTTATTGTTCGGGAAACAGATTGTGGTACATTGCGAGGACTTGTGGTTGAACCAATTACAAAGAATGAAGAAGTAATTGAAACCTTATATGAGCGAATTTTAGGAAGAATTTCTGTACATGATATATTCCATCCTTTCACAGGAGATCTTATTGTTTCTTCGGGAGAGGAAATAACAGAAGAAATTGCCCGAAAGATTGAAGAATCGCCGCTTGAGCAGGTGGAAATACGTTCTGTTCTGACTTGTGAAACTAAAGAAGGTATTTGTTCTAAATGTTATGGCCGAAATCTTGCCACTGGTAAAATTGTTGAAAAAGGCGAGTCAACTGGTATTATAGCCGCCCAATCCATTGGAGAACCCGGTACACAGCTTACACTTAGGACTTTCCACGTTGGAGGAACAGCATCAAATATTGCAGCTAATTCAAGTATTGTAGCTAAGTATGATGGATATATTGAAATTGATGAGCTTAGAACGGTTGAGAAACAAGAAGATGAGGGAAAAGTTGATATTGTTATCGGACGTCTTGCTGAAATGAGGATTATCGATAAAAATACAAATATCGTTCTTTCTACCAATAATATTCCCTATGGTTCACGGCTTTATTATAATAGCGGTGATGAAGTTAAAAAAGGCGAAATAATTTGTGAGTGGGATCCTTATAATGCAGTTATTGTATCTGAAAGTGATGGAAAAATCAATTTCAAAAATGTTATTCCGGGTATTACCTATAAGGAAGAATCTGATGAACAGACCGGGTTCAAGGAAAAGGTAATTACTGAAACTAAGGATAAGAAGAAAAATCCTGAAATTCATATTACCGATGAAAGCGATGAGGTATTGAAGACTTATAACTTACCTGTAGGTGCTCATGTGGTTGTTAACGAAGGTGATCAAGTGAAAACTGGTGATATTCTTGTTAAAATTCCACGTTCTGCAGGCAAATCAGGCGATATTACAGGTGGATTGCCGAGGGTAACTGAATTATTTGAAGCAAGAAATCCATCTAATCCCGCTGTTGTCTCCGAAATTGATGGTGAAGTGTCATTTGGTAAAATTAAGCGAGGTAACAGAGAGATTTTAATTAAATCTAAGACAGATGATGTCAAAAAATATATGGTTTCGCTGTCTAAGCAAATTCTTGTTCAGGAGAATGATTATGTGAAAGCGGGTACTCCACTTTCTGAAGGGGCTATTACACCTTCAGATATTCTTTCAATTAAAGGGCCCACAAAGGTTCAGGAGTATATTGTTAATGAAGTTCAGGAAGTTTACCGCTTACAGGGTGTGAAGATCAATGATAAACATTTTGAGATCATCGTACGACAGATGATGCGTAAGGTTGTTATTGACGATGCAGGCGATACTAAATTCCTTGAAAATCAACTTGCTGACAAAGTAGAGTTCCAGGAAGAAAATGATTGGATCTATGATAAGAAAGTTGTTACTGATGCAGGAGATTCTGAGAATCTCCGCTCAGGCCAGATTGTTACAGCAAGGAAACTCAGGGATGAAAATTCTATTCTGAAAAGAAAAGACTTGAAGCCTGTGGTTGCAAGGGATGCAGTACCGGCAACTTCCATTCAGAAGTTACAAGGTATTACACGGGCAGCACTTCAAACGAAGAGTTTCTTATCTGCTGCTTCATTCCAGGAAACAACAAGAGTGCTTAACGAAGCTGCTATCAGAGGAAAAGAGGATCCATTAACCGGACTGAAGGAAAATGTTATTGTTGGACATAAAATCCCTGCAGGTACAGGAGATCGCAAGTATGATAACGTTGTTGTTGGTTCCATGGATGAATATGAAAAATTGAAATCCAAAGCTGAGAAGAAAAAGCAGGAGCAAGAACAAGAGCAAAAGGCAGATTCTGAATAATATAAAATAACCCCTTTATTATGAGTGATCAAAATAATAATAGTAACGAAGACAACAAAAACAAAAATCAACTCAATATCAATTTGAGTGAAGAAGTTGCGCAGGGTATTTATTCTAATCTGGCAGTCATAAACCATTCTAGTTCAGAATTTATCCTGGATTATATTAGAGTCATGCCTGGTGTGCCAAAAGCTGAAGTGAAATCTAGAGTTATACTCACTCCAGAACATGCTAAACGATTTCTCAAAGCATTACAGGATAATATTGAGAGGTACGAAAAAATGCATGGTGAAATAGACACCAAAAAGGGTGGAAGCGGGTCTATGCCAATGAATTTTGGTGGGCCTACAGCCCAGGCATAATAAAAAAATAGGTTAGAAATATTTTAAAGGACTGTCATTTAGTTATTGTGGCAGTCCTTTTTATTTGGGCAATTTCAGAAGTAGAGGTAAATATTAAAAAGACCATCAATTAACTGAGAAGTAGATAGTATTCAGTAGATAGTAGATAGTAGATAGTGTTCAGTAAAATTATATAAATTTTCGTATCCAGGTACTTTATACTATATCATTGCTAGCTAAGAATTGAATTTCTATTGCCTTTAACTGTTGCCAAATCGCTACTAACTACTGACTACTTACTACTTTTCTTTCAGCTAAAAAAAATGTGTTTATAAGGTTATTTTCTACTTCTGAATCTGCCTATTTGTTTTCTTTTTTCTTGCTACCAAAATGAACCAAATCATTGCCAGTACTGCAACAAGAGTGCCTACCGGGTATCCAATTTCTGTGGGTAGATATAGCCCCCCATTTTTAATTGGCGCAACCATTAAATAAGTTACGCAAACGGCTGTCAGAAATGCGGCGGGAACTGAAATTATAAAATGGTTTTTCCCTTTAATAGCCAGGTACATTGCAGCCGTCCAAAGGACTATTACAGCAAGTATTTGGTTCGAAAGCCCCAGGTATTTCCAAATGGTAGCAAATTCGAGTCGGGACATGATAAACCCGACTACGAAAAG
>JBNJFT010000197.1:0-4450 GCA_051747065.1 Bacteroidota bacterium
CGTTTATCGTTCTCAAAATACAGACGAAGGTCATTCACATTGTAATTTAGTTGGGCTATTCGTTCTACACCCATTCCAAAAGCGAATCCTGTGTATTTTGTACTATCAATGTTGCAATTATCCAGAACATTAGGGTCCACCATTCCACAACCCAGTATTTCAAGAAATCCGGTATATTTACACACATTGCATCCTTTTCCGCCACATAATGTACATGAAATGTCAAGTTCTGCTGAAGGTTCCGTGAAAGGGAAAAATGAAGGTCTTAAGCGAATTTCCGTATCCGAACCGAACATTTCTTTTGCGAAGTAAATCAACGTTTGTTTCAGATCTGAGAAAGAAACATCCTTATCTACATACAAACCTTCTACCTGGTGAAAGATACAATGCGCACGTGCACTGATAGCTTCATTTCTGAAAACTCTTCCCGGGGATATAGTGCGGATAGGAGGTTGTGAATTTTTCATCACACGTACCTGAACGGATGAAGTATGAGTTCTCAGCAAAACATCCGGGTTACGGTCAATAAAGAAGGTATCCTGCATGTCCCTGGCCGGATGTTCTTCCGGGAAATTTAATGCTGAGAAGACATGCCAGTCGTCTTCCATTTCAGGCCCTTCGGAAATTGTAAAACCGAGATTTGAGAATATCTTAATGATTTTTTTTCTTGTTAATGAGATAGGGTGCCGGCTGCCTGTTTCAAACGGGTATGGTGGCAGTGTAAGGTCAAACTCCTGGGCCTTCTTTTTCTTTTTCGATGAAGCTTTTAACTCATTTATCTTGTTTTGAGTTTTTTCTTTCAATTCATTGATCTGTTTGCCGACTTTGGGTTTATCTTCATTTGGAATTTCTTTGAATTCGGCAAATAAACTATTTAATATTCCTTTTCGACCGAGATATTTTACCCGAAAACCTTCAATTTCTTCAGGGTCAGTTGATTGAAAATTTTCTATTTCATTTAGGTACTGTTCAATTTTCTCAATCATATTCAATATTTTATTAGATGATACCTTTAATTAGAAAATAATTAATAATTCCTTTTTTATAGATTTCCTTTTCTATCTCTTCAAGTGCTTTATGTTCGTTATGAGAATCTTTATATTTGGTTTTAAGGTAATTTTTATCTTCTTCTTTCAGAAAACTTAATATATACATTGAAGCAAAATTCATCACTTTTGTTTTCGTATTTTGATCCAGTTTGCTAAAACCATAATCCAGTTCCTGTACTCCTATTAAAAACAGCACATTATGTATATGAGGTTCCACGTGAAACTCTTTTTTTATATAATCTTCAATTTTTTTCCAGTTGTAGTCCAAGAGGTTACATTTTAATTTATCAGTGCAAAAATAGGGAATCTTTGTAAAATGGAATACAAATGAAAACTTTATTTTTCTTTCTGTAAAATAAATTCGGGTTTCTTAATGTTTTGTATCTTCGCATTAATTCGAAAACACTTAACAATAATGAGTAAAAAATCCTTTTTATTTACTGTTTTTTTGGTTCTTATCTTTTCCATCGAATCAAATTCACAACGTGTTGGATTGGTATTAAGTGGTGGCGGTGCCAAAGGACTGGCGCACATCGGCGTTATTCGTGCACTTGAAGAGAATAACATCCCGATTGACTACATTACCGGAACCTCAATGGGTGCCATTATTGGTGGTTTGTATTCAATTGGTTATTCGCCCGATCAGATGGAAGATATAGTTACTTCAAAGGATTTCAGGCGCTGGGCAAACGGAGAAATAGCTGAAAAATATATTTATTTTTTCAAACAAAATGAAATTTCCCCCAGATTCATTGATTTCAATATAGAAATGAAGGATTCTCTACCCAAAGCAAAATTTCCCGGCAGCCTTGTTCCCACACACGTTATGGATTTACAGATCATGAGAATATTTTCCTCTGCAGCTGCTTCAGCAAATTATGATTTCGATAACCTTTTTGTGCCTTTTCGATGTATTGGTACCGACATCACAAATAACAAAGAAATCGTCTTTTCAGAAGGCAATTTGGCTCTTGCCGTCAGGGCTTCTATGACTTTTCCTTTTTATTTCAGGCCAATTAAAAAAGACAGCATTATATATTTTGACGGAGGAATTAAAAATAATTTTCCATCGGATGTTATGATTAAAGATTTTAATCCTGATTTTATTATTGGCAGCAAAACCGCTGAAAATGCTCCTGTTCCAGATGTTGACGATGCATTCGCTCAGCTCCAGAACATGGTTATGGGTGAAACGGATTATGAAATACCTGATTCTCTCGGATATATTATCAATAATAAAGTAGATGATATTGAATTATTTAGTTTTCGAAAAGCCGATTCAATAATTGCCCGCGGTTATAGAGCTGCGAAAAGTAATATGGACAAAATTAAAAAAAATATTGATCGTAGACGGGATACAAGCGAATTGAAAAGACAAAGATCAGCTTTCCGTTACCAGCTTCCCAAGTTAGAATTTAATTCTATTAAGGTTGAAGGAACATCAAAAAGCAGGCGGACTTATATTAACAAATACATCAACAAAGACATAGGAAGCTATACAACCGATGATTTCAAAAAAGACTATTTCAAACTGCTGGCTGACAACAGCATTTCATCTGTTTATCCTTTGGCAAAGTATGACTCGGCGAATAAAGCTTTCGATTTGATATTGGATATAGACCAGGAAAGTAATATCAATGTCGGTATTGGCGGAAATATTTCATCGGGGAATATTAATCAGGGATTCGCGGAGTTACGTTACAATCATTTGGGAGAATATTCCAAACAAATTTATGCAAATGTCTACTATGGCCGACTTTATAGTTCTGCTATGTTAAGCGGAAGGATTGATTTTCCATCGAAACCGGAATTTTATCTAAAAGGTTCTTTCACGCTGAATCGTATGGATTATTTTAACAGCTCAAGTGAACCATTCTTTGAAGATGTACGGCCTTCTTATTTTATAAAGAATGAAAATTTCGGGAAAATAGAAGTTGGCTTTCCTGTGAAATATAGCAAACGACTTCTCTTTGGAGTAAATATGGGAAACATTAATCCTGAATATTATTTAAAGGAAGATTTCTTTAAAAGTGATACTATCGATAAAACGAAGATGAATTATTTTTATCCTTATGTCACTCTCGAACATAACACATTGAATTATCGCCAATATGCAACGAAAGGAACTTCCTACAGGCTAAAGGCTTATTATTTGCAGGGGAAAGAAAGATTTATACCCGGAAGCAGTCACTTCAGCGATGATGAAATTAAACAAAATCACGACCTGATGAATTTAAACTTTAGATTTAAGAAATATATCAATCCCTCTGATCATTTTAGTTTTGGCTTTTCAGGTGAATTAAATTTGACCAACCGTAAGTTTTTCACCAATTATAATTCCACCATGCTGTCTTCACCTTCTTATAAACCTTTTCCACATAGCAGGACACTTTTTTTGGATAACTACATCGCTCATAATTACCTGGGTGGAGCGATTCATCCTATATTGAAATTTGATGACCGGTTTCATTTGCGGTCAACACTTGCAGGGTTTTTACCTTATCGTGATATAAATTCTGATCAAGATAAATTACCTGTTTATTCTAAAGCTTTAGACAACTTCTATTACCTTGGAAATTTAGCTCTTGTCTATCAAACAGTCTTAGGACCTGTCTCTTTAAGTGTAAATTACTATAATAAAGAAAATCAAAATCTCTTTTTTCTTTTTAATTTCGGCTATATTTTGTCAAATGATGAAGCTCTTAAATAATATTTTTATTTGAAACAATTTCAAAAACTTTTTGGACAGACCGCTATTTATGGGTTGGGAACAATCGTTCCCAGGCTGATGAATTATGTCTTGCTTACTCCCTTTTTCACCAGAATTTTTTCAAACACACAATACGGCATATATACTGAATTATACGCTTACGTAGTTTTTCTTCTTGTATTGCTTACTTATGGCATGGAAACCGGTTATTTCCGTTTCGCCAACAGCCATTCTTCTCCGAAGAAGGTTTTCTCTACTATTATCTTTTCACTATTTTCTACAAGTGTCTTATTTATCGTCCTTGTTTCTGTTTTTAACAGCCAGATAGCTCAAATTCTTGATTATCCCGATCGAAAGCATTTGATATTGCTTTTTTCTATTGTCGTTACAGTTGATGCTTTTTCGGCCATACCTTTTGCTAAACTGCGATTTGAAGAAAAGGCTAAGAAATTTGGATACCTGAAAATATTTAATGTTATCGCCAATCTTTTCTTTGTTTTTATATTTTTTATCCTTTTTCCTTACATTTCCAAAAATTTTCCCGATTCTCCCCTGCTATTTCTATACAACCCGAAAATTGGCGTTGGGTATGCTTTTATTGCCAATTTAATTGCCAGCATCGCTACCCTAATTCTACTGTTGCCGGAAATAAAAATCCGTTTGGATTTTATAGACCTAAAATTACTTAAAA
>JBNJFT010000198.1:0-4416 GCA_051747065.1 Bacteroidota bacterium
CCACGAAGATTGAAAACGTTAGATCAATTTGTGGGCAAGGAGGAACCGGAAGATTTTTCTATGGATGATATGGAATCCGTCCCCCACAAAAGCGAAAATCAAGGCCTCCTTTTTGCTTTGAACAATGTAAGTAAAACATTTTCGATCAGAAGAAATTTCTTTGGGAAGACGGTAAAGTCCTTTAAAGCAATAGACGAAGTAACATTTAACATATATAAAGGGGAAACTCTTGGTTTGGTAGGCGAATCAGGAAGCGGAAAGACCACTTTGGGGAGAATCCTGATGAATCTTCTGGGTTTTGAGCAAGGAGAAATTTACTACAGGCAAAAACAAATATCGGATCTTAGCAAATCACACCTAAAAAAGTTCAGGCAGAACGTTCAGATTATTTTTCAGGATCCTTATTCCTCATTAAATCCGAAAATGTCTGTAGGACAAATAATTGAAGAACCCATAAAATATCATAGATTTATTACAAACAAACAGGACAGAAAACAGCGAGTGATTGATCTGCTGAACAATGTAAAACTTAACAAAAATTATTTTAATAGATTTCCTCATGAATTATCAGGAGGACAAAGACAAAGAGTTGCCATCGCCCGCGTTCTGGCTTTAAATCCTGAATTCATTATATGTGATGAGGCAGTATCCGGATTGGATGTATCCATTCAGGCAGAAATACTTAATCTGTTACAGGAGCTAAAAGAAAAATATCATTTGACCTATGTGTTTATCTCACACGACTTTTCAGTAATACGTTTTATGGCAGACCGTATTGCTGTAATGAAAGACGGAAAACTTGTTGAATTGAGTGATTCTGAGCAACTTTTCCAGGCTGCTCAGAATTCTTATACCCAAACCCTGTTGAGTTCTGTTCCTTCATTTTAGAAGAAATCATCATCTGATTGATTTGTTCCTCGTTTCTTGTCATACTCCTCACAATCAAGAGTATATTCAAAGTCAAGTGGCTCCTCAAATTCATCTTCTTCGGAAACCTTATTGCTAAGAGAATCGTCATCATAAATTTGTTTTATGTAGAGAGCCCAGATTGGCAGTGCCATATTTGCCCCTTGCCCTAAAGAAATGCTGTTAAAATGAATACTTCGGTTTTCTCCTCCAACCCAGACACCTGAAACCAGATTCGGGGCAACTCCCATAAACCACCCATCGGATTGGTTTTGGGTTGTACCCGTTTTTCCTGCAATTTCGTTTTCTAACTCGTACGTTGACCGTAATCTTACCCCTGTTCCTTCTTTCACTACATTTTGTAAAAGTTCAAGCATCAGGTACGCAGTTTGTTCATTAATTACTTCCCTTTCATTGGGTGTAAAAGATGAAATTACATTACCTCTTCTGTCTTCAATTTTTGTTATGAGTTGAGGTTCTATGTATACCCCTTCATTGGCAAAAGTACTATAAGCCCCAACCATATCATGCAATGAAATATCAGCAGTTCCAAGGAAGATTGAAGGTACCGGGTCTATCCGGCTTTCAATTCCCATTTTTTGCATCACATCTACCACTGATTGTTCGTTAAATTGTTTGATCAACCATGCGGAGATATAATTTACAGAATGTGCTAACCCCCATTTCAGCCGGACCATATCTCCATCCTTGTCAGAAGGGCCGGAGTTTTTTGGAGTCCATGTAGAATCACTCAGATAAAAAGTATACGGGACATTGGCTACCTTATAGCAAGGAGAATAGCCCTCTTGCATAGCCAATGTATATAGAAAGGGTTTTATTGTAGAACCAACTTGTCTTTTCCCTTGTATAACATGATCATATTTAAAATGCTTGTAGTTAGGTCCCCCAACATAAGCTTTAACATGGCCGTTTTCCGGATTCATTGACATTAAACCTGCTCTTAACAGGTGTTTGTAATAATAAATGGAATCCAAAGGACTCATAACTGTGTCTTTTTCACCTTCATAAGAAAAAACCTTCATCTCCACCGGCTTCTCAAATTCTTTTTTTATAGAGTCTTCGCTTGCACCTTTATTCTTTAATTTATAATACCTATCTGTTTTTTTTATAGAACGGTTAATGATTTTGTCAACCTCCTCCTGGTCTACGTCTTCGGAAAAAGGGGCATTATTTTGACCTTTCTTTTCTTCAAAAAATTTGGGTTGAATATCTTCTTTTAGATGCTTAATTACTGCCCTTTCTGCATATTTTTGCATTTTTGAGTTTATCGTAGTATATATTTTTAAACCATCCTTATATATATCGTAATTTTCCCCGTTTGGTTTTGTATTTTTATTACACCATCCATAGATAGGATTATTTGCCCATTCTGTTGAGTCTTTTCTATAGGAATTATAGTTGACATATAATTCTTTTCTCGGTTTATTTTTATTTAAAAGACTACGTAGCTGTTCTCTAAAATACGTAGCCGATCCGGTATTGTGGTCTTCCTGTTGATATGTTAAATTTAAAGGCATACTTGCCAAAGAATCATATTCGTGTTCAGTAATAAAATCATTTTTTTCCATCTGTCTTAGTACAACATTTCTTCTTTTTTTGCTCTGTTCGGGGTTCCTAACCGGACTGTACCTGGTTGGTGCTTTTAATAGCCCGACTAAGATTGAGGCTTCCTCTACTTTTAATGAATCAGGATGTGTATCAAAAAAAGTTTTAGCAGCAGATTTTATTCCGTAAGAATGGCCACCAAAGGGCACCGTATTAAGATACATTACAAGTATTTCTTTTTTGGTGTAATTTCTTTCTAATTTAGTAGCAGTGACCCATTCTTTAAATTTAGTTATTACGAGATTCCCGATTCTGGCCAATGAAGAGGTATAGATCGTTGTATCCCGTGGAAACAGATTTTTTGCTAATTGTTGCGTAATTGTACTTCCGCCCCCGGAGCGCTTCCCCAAAAGAACAGTTTTAAATGCCACTCTTGCTAAACCTTTGGCATCAATTCCCGAATGTTCATGAAACCGTATATCTTCTGTCGCTAAAAGTGCATTAACTATATTAGGAGATAACTCGCGAAATTCTACATAGGATCTGTTTTGATAATAGTACTTACCCAGCAATTCGCCATCTTCTGATATAACCTGGGAAGCTAGATTGTTTTCCGGATTTTCCAGATCTTCAAAGGAGGGCATAGGACCAAAAACCCCCTGAGAAATCAATATGAAAACGATTAACAAAACAAGAAAAGGTAATGCAAACAATCCCCAAAATGTCCTGATATAAAATTTTTTATTGAAGTTTATTTTCAATTTCATGAGCCTCTATAGTTTTAGATAAAAGTAATAATTTAATTGAATTTTTATTTTAGATTATTAAAAGTATTAACTTTGTAAGCTGTTAATTTATTATACAAAGCCCGTATTTTCTATGGAAGATAATTTAGTCATTGTTGAGTCACCCGCGAAAGCCAAAACTATAAAAAAATTTTTAGGTAATAATTATATAGTAAAATCAAGTTATGGACATGTTCGCGATCTTGCAAAAAAAGAGGGGATTGAGACTGAAAAAAATTACAAGCCGAAATATATTATCCCCGACGATAAAAAAACAGTCGTAAAAGAATTAAAAGAATCTGCAAAGAAGGCCAAAACTGTCTGGTTGGCAACAGATGAAGATCGTGAAGGAGAGGCCATAGCATGGCATTTATATCAGGTGTTGGAGTTATCACCGGAAAAAACCAAGCGAATTGTTTTTCACGAAATTACTAAAAGTGCAATTCAAGATGCTATAAAAAATCCGCGTTCGATAGACATTAATCTTGTTAACGCCCAGCAAGCCAGAAGGATACTGGATCGGCTGGTGGGTTTTGAACTTTCTCCCGTTCTATGGAGAAAAATCAAACCCTCACTTTCTGCAGGCAGAGTCCAGTCTGCAGCAGTTCGTCTAATTGTTGAAAGAGAAAGAGAAATTATCAACTTTAAAAGCACTTCTTCTTATAAAGTAACAGGAACTTTTACTAATGGAAAAGAAGAATTTCGCGCGGAGCTCTCGAAAAAGCTCAATAAACATGAAGAAGCAAAACAGTTATTGAAAAACTGTAAGGAAGCCCATTTTAAAGTAAGCGAGGTTACTAAAAAACCATCAAAAAAGCATCCCGCTCCGCCTTTTACCACCTCGACCCTTCAGCAGGAGGCAAGCAGGAAGTTGGGTTATTCCGTTTCCAGGACGATGACAATTGCTCAAAAATTATATGAAGCAGGTAAGATTACATATATGCGAACTGACTCCGTTAATCTGTCCAATGCAGCAATAGCATCTGCCAGCAATGTCATTGAAAATGAATTTGGCGCAAAATATAAGAAAACGCGAAAATATACTACAAAATCAAAAGGAGCACAAGAGGCGCACGAAGCTATAAGACCGACCTTTCTGGAAAATCAGACCACTTCAGGTTCCGATGCCGAAAAGAAATTATATAATTTAATCTGGAAA
>JBNJFT010000199.1:0-4411 GCA_051747065.1 Bacteroidota bacterium
TTCTAATGGCCTGATGATGATTGCTATATACAACCGGCAATATTTGTTCCTTGCTAAATGACTTCAAATAACTGTCACCCAAAAAATGTATCTGATGAAAGTTCCCACTTAACAACATACTATCAATACTTAAAACGCGATGATAGTTCCTGTGTCTTTTATTTATATTCTGGTCTATAACATCCTCAGCAAAATTCAACCCATAAAACTCTGTAGGAATATCCTGAATCATTGTTCCGCCTGCAGCAGTATTCATTGTCTACATACCAAGACAAAAGCCATAAATCAAATAACTGGAATTCTGTGATAATAGACTGTTGTATTCAGTGTTTTGTTTTCCTCCAATCAAATGAAATAAAAATGAAAGCTCAAAATAGTGCCTATGTGGATCATAAATAGAAGTCAAAAGATTCGTTTTCTCCTTATATGTTGATGGTGGTAAATCTGGGCCGCCAAAGAAAATAATACCTTCACTATTATTAAAAATTTTCTCAAAATCGTCGGTTAGAGAATTATTTGTAAATAATTCATTCTTTGAGAGGGTATCTTCTATCCGATGAAGTGAAAAATCAACAGGAAGAGTGGAAGCAGTATCCAGGAATTTCTTTGTCTCAGAAAAATCATATCTTTCTTTATCATAAAACACACCCACAAACCGATAATCCGGCAAATCAACCAAACCTTCTTCAACTAAAGTAGCGAAAGTCTTCAAATTAGATACAGTTGGGTGGGTTAGAACAAGAATCTTGTTATCTTCGCCCTCCTTCTTGATATGATCAAAATAATCCTGACTATTTGCAAGGGAAGGGCAAAAAAGTAATGCTGTTAACCAAATTATTGTAAATATCAGCTTTTTCATATAGAATTCAAGATAATAATTGTTATACTCTTTAAAACGATTTTAAATAATTAACTTTGCATTAAAGTTAATTTATTTATTTCATCTCACATAACTATTGTCTTAAAAATCTGTAAATCAGACACAAAAATGACTCGCAGAATATATGCCAAAATAGTTCATATATAATAAAAACTAAGACAATATTAGGAAACAAATAAAAATTAAAAAAGTAATATCGTGAACACCAAATATAAAAATTATCAACGTCTGCCGAGATGGATGAAAATGCAAATGCCCAAGGGAGAAACTTATTCCCGCATGAAAAACACTGTGGATAAGCACCATCTGCACACAATTTGCACTAGCGGAAAATGCCCAAACATTGGAGAATGCTGGAACAGAGGAACTGCAACATTTATGATCCTTGGCGAAATATGCACCCGTTCATGCAAATTTTGTGGAGTAAAAACAGGCAAACCTCTTCCGCCCGACAAAAACGAACCTAAAAAGATAGCCCGCACCGTCAAAATTATGGGAATAAAACACGCTGTAATTACATCTGTAGACAGAGACGACCTTGAAGATGGCGGCGCAAAAATATGGGCCGAAACTGTACAGGAGATCAAAAAGCTTGACCAGGAAATTACCATAGAAACGCTTATACCTGATTTTAATGGTAACACAGACCTCATCAATATGGTAATTGACTCACAACCTGAAGTGATCTCACACAATCTCGAAACTGTAGAACGGTTAACACCTCAAATCCGAACGAAAGCCAAATACGATACAAGTCTAAACGTAATTAAGCACATCGCCGAATCCGGTATAAATGCCAAATCCGGGATAATGCTGGGATTAGGTGAAACCGAAGATGAAATTTACCAAACAATGGATGATCTTTTGGCTGTTGGCTGTAAAATATTTACAATCGGTCAATATCTGCAG
This sequence comes from Bacteroidota bacterium, assembly GCA_051747065.1. GTDB lineage: Bacteria > Bacteroidota > Bacteroidia > Bacteroidales > UBA12077 > JAGXLC01. Next base: position 1,790 of record JBNJFT010000199.1, read on the forward strand.
CCCACTGTTGATCATCTTGAGGTTAAAAATTTTGTAGAGCCGGAAAAATTTGAAGAATACAAAGAGATCGGGTTGCAAAAAGGTTTCAGTTATGTAGAAAGCAGTCCGCTTGTCCGGTCTTCATATCACGCAGATAAACATGTGAAGGCTTAATCTTTTTGTTAAATAAAATTGAATGATTCTTAGAAAATGAACAATAAAGTAAAATACATAGATCTGGGGAAAATTGATTATAAGGAGGCCTGGAACTACCAGGAAAAATTATTTGATGAAATAGTAGAAAGCAAAAAGCAATCAAAGAAAGATGAGGCTGCTTCACGGGAGAATTATTTGCTTTTCTGTGAACATCCTCATGTCTATACTTTAGGTAAAAGCGGAGAGCAAAACAACTTGCTGATCTCTGATGAATTTTTGGAAAAGATCAATGCAACCTATTACAAAATAAACCGGGGCGGCGACATCACCTATCATGGTCCGGGTCAAATAGTCGGTTATCCGATTCTTGACCTGGAAGATTTTAACCTAACGGTAAAAAAATATATTTTTTATCTGGAAGAAGCAATTATCAATCTGCTAAAAGAATATAATATTCAAGGCAATCGATTAGATGGCGGTACCGGTGTTTGGTTAGACGTTGACAAGCCGTCCCAATCCAGAAAGATATCTGCTATTGGTGTAAGAGCGAGCAAATTTGTAACTATGCATGGTTTTGCCTTTAATGTAAATACTGACTTAAACTATTTTAACTATATCAACCCTTGCGGTTTTACAGACAAGGGTGTCACTTCTATGCAAAAGGAGTTAGGTGAAGAATTAAATATTGAAGAAATTAAAAACAAACTAAAAGGCCATATTAAAAAAGCACTTAATATGAATTTTTTAGAACAATAGAAAGCCTCGCTAATTATGGATAAAAAATGGGTTTACAAACCGGAAGCTGATCAAACACAGATAAACGCTCTGGCAGAAGCACTAAACATCAATCATCTTCTGGCAAACCTTTTGATCCAAAGAGGAATTAATACATTCGACAAGGCAAAATCATTCTTTCGTCCCTCCCTGGAAGATCTTTACGATCCTTTCCGGATGAAGGACATGAATCTCGCCATAGAACGAATTGAAAGAGCCATTCAACATCATCAGAAAATAATGGTTTTCGGCGATTATGACGTTGATGGAACTACTTCTGTAGCCCTGGTTTATTCTTTTCTGAAAAAATACTACGACAATGTTGATTATTATATACCGGACAGGTATGAGGAAGGCTATGGAATTTCTTACAAAGGGATCAATTATGCATCGGAAAATAATGTTTCTCTTATCATTGCCCTTGATTGTGGAATTAAAGCTGTTCATAAAATTGATTATGCCAATAGTCTGGGTATAGATTTTATCGTCTGTGATCACCATACACCGGATGAAAAAATACCGGAAGCCGTGGCAATCCTTGATCCCAAAAGACCCGACTGCAACTATCCATTCAAAGGATTAAGCGGCTGCGGCGTAGGATTCAAAATGCTTGAGGCATTTTCCAAAACCAACAATATTCCCCTCGACGAACTTTACGAATTTCTTGATTTAGTTGCTGTATCAATAGCTTCAGATATTGTCCCTATTGTCGATGAAAACAGAATTCTAACTCATTTTGGGCTTAAACAGCTGAATTCAAATCCACGTCCCGGACTGAAATCAATAATGAATATTGCTGGGATTGGTGGAAAAAATCATGAAATTGTAGTAGAAGAAATTGTATTCCGAATTGGCCCACGAATTAATGCGGCCGGAAGAATTGAGTCTGCAAAAAAAGCCATCGAATTGCTTGTCACCCAGAATCCAAAAAAAGCTGAACAAATTGCAGACAAGGTAAATACATGCAATGAATCCCGAAAGCATATTGACCGCCACATAACTCAAGAGGCGTTAAAGATGATCTCAACGGAGCCGGGGTTCAGAGAAAAGAAAGCTACAGTGTTATACAATTCGGAATGGCATAAAGGCGTGGTTGGTATTGTAGCCTCCAGAATGATAGAGATCTACCATCGTCCTACAATCATTCTCACTGCATCTAATGGTCTGGCTACTGGTTCAGCCAGATCTGTACCAGGCTTCAATGTTTACAATGCCCTGGAACAATGCAGTCACCTGTTGGAAAACTTCGGAGGACATCAATATGCTGCGGGACTATCTTTAGATGTAAAAAAACTCCCGGATTTTAAAAGAAAGTTTGAAGAAATTGTTGAAAATACTATTACTGAGGAACAACTTATTCCCCATATTAACATAGATGCCAGCATTGATTTAAATGAAATCACTCCCAAATTTTTCCGAATCCTCAAACAATTTCAACCTTTTGGTCCCGAAAACCTTTCACCAGTATTTGCCGTGAAAAATGTGGTTGACTCGGGTGATTCTCGTTTGGTTGGATCGAGCAAAGAACATATCAAACTATCCCTCACGCAATTAAATAACCATACGCCCGTTTTTTCGGGAATTGCTTTTCAACAATCCAACCATTTCAGCCATATACAAGCGGGCAAACCTTTTGACATATGCTTCTCCATTGAAGAAAACAATTTCAGAGGAATAAAAAACCTTCAGCTAAACATTAAGGATATAAAGACG
>JBNJFT010000200.1:0-4405 GCA_051747065.1 Bacteroidota bacterium
AGAAAGGTAGCTTTTTGTTATTGTTTCTTTCAGGTCTAACTTTTGTTTTTCTTCATTGATCTGTGAAATCTGGTGATAGGTTCTGGAAGCCTGTAAACCGACAATGTACTCACCGCTAAAAATAAGTTGGGACACTGTTACAGAATACGTTGTGCTGTTCTTTACACCAAGCTGGATTTCCTGTGGCTCTGTTTCTTCAGTAAGAGCTGATTCGAGCTCGGGTGGAACCGGTTGCCCCAATGCTTCAAACTGGTCAAAAATGTATTGGTAAAATTCTGTCATCCTGGGATCTGTTCCCCCGAAATCCGCGGTAGGCAGGTCGCCGGGGATGTGTTGGTAATTAAGCTCCCCGTCTATCTGTGGGAGTCCGGTTGCTGTGGTTTCCCAGATTTTCTTCTTGCTTGATTTGACATCTAGTTTGGCATTCTTCATTTTAGTGTTGTTCTCTTTGGCATACTCCACTGCCTCATCAAGAGAAAAAGTTAACGTATCTGCATTCTGGTTTTGTGCAGATGATGTCATGACTAAAGCTACTAGCAGTAGAAAAAGTCCATATCTTTTCATAAATCCAGATTCCATTAGAATAAAATATTTTAGTCGTTTGCGTTTCATTAGAGATATTTTATTTATGTGTTTAATTTTTTTTCAAAATCTTTCAATTTTTCATAAAAAATTTTAATCCCTGCTTCATTTGCTATTCCATGAAGGTGATAAGTGAACATTTCCCGAACAAATTTCCATGATGTTAATTCGTCAATACCGAACATCTCATTTGCGTAGCTGTTTTCAATCCGGCTGACATGCACTCTTGAAATGATGTCTTCATTCAGATTTTTTCTGTATAGTCCCTCTTGTTTTCCCTTAATGATGTTATTCTTGACAGCTTCATACATGTTTTCCCTCCTGTATTTTCTCAGTTTTTCGTATAAATGGGGGTAATACTTTTTGAGATCATACTCCGTGGAAGGATTGTAGTTTTTTAGCATTTTTATTACATGTTCATTAACCAGGAACAGTTCTTCAATAGCATTCACGTTTTCCTCTTCAATTCTTTTGAATGCACAATTTCGTTTTTGTACAAGAGAATTTATACAATACTCCACAAGTTCATCTTTATTAGATATATACTTATAAAGGGTTTTTTTTGACATACCCAATTCTCTCGCCACATCATCCATCGTAACACTTTTTATGCCATATTGGTAATATAGTTCGGTTACCCTGCTGATGATATTTTCAAACTCTTCATTCATGTTATTTCGTTCAATATATTTGTGCAAATATACAACTTTACACTTTGGAAACGCAAAAAATAATCAAAGTTTCCAATGTGAGTTTTGTCATACAAATTCAAGACCAATTTTGTTTAATGCGGGTAGGAAGAAAGTTTAAGAAACCGTCATTATTCTGGAAACTCAAATTATTTTTGAAGTATACAGATGTAACTCTTATCGAACAAAGTTATTCTGATGCTTATTATGAAAGGTGTTTTTTAAACCTTATATGCTGAATGTTTGCTCTGCCTGCTGCAGGCTGCTTTCTGCTTACTTATTGGCAAATTGATGGTCGTTTTAATGTTTCCCTCTACTAGAGGCTTTTCCTAGCTAATCATTTCAAATCCTGTGTAAGGCTGAAGTATTTTAGGAATTTTGATCCCTTCAGGGGTTTGGTTGTTTTCCAGAATTGCAGCAAGCAAACGGGGTAGGGCTAATGCGCTACCATTTAAGGTATGAGCAAGTTCCGGTTTTTTCTTACCTTCTTCTCTGAAGCGCAATTTTAAACGATTTGCCTGATAAGATTCAAAATTGGAGACAGAGCTTATTTCAAGCCATTTGTCCTGGGCAGCGGAATACACTTCAAAATCGTATGTTAATGCTGCTGCAAATCCTAAATCTCCACCGCATAAACGCATCATCCGGTATGGCAGTTCAAGTTCTTTGATGATTTTTTCGACATGAGTCAGCATTTTGTTCAGGGTTTCATAGGATTTTTCTGGGGCTTCAATTTGTACGATTTCAACTTTATCAAATTGATGTAACCGGTTTAGGCCTCTGACATCTTTCCCCCATGAGCCGGCTTCTCGTCTGAAACAAGGAGTATATGCAGTAAGTTTTACCGGAAGTTCTTTTTCATTAAGGATTGTATCTCTATAGATGTTTGTTACCGGAACTTCGGCAGTAGGGATCAGATAATAGTTGTCGACGGGCACATGATACATCTGCCCTTCTTTATCGGGAAGTTGACCTGTTGCGAAACCGCTATCTTCGTTGACCATAAGCGGTGGAAGAACTTCTTTATAACCAGCTTCTTCAGATTTATCCAGGAAATAATTTATCAGGGCGCGCTGTAGTTTGGCTCCTTTAGCTTTATACACAGGGAATCCTCTTCCCGTGATTTTATTACCAAGCTCAAAATCGATAATATCGTATTTTTCAGCAAGCTCCCAGTGAGGCATAGGTTTTCCCTGTAGTTCGGGTACTTTACCGGCGGAAGAAACCTCTTCATTTTCTTCTTCTCCTTTTCCTTGCTTCACGGATTTTTCCGGGACATTGGGAATTTGAACCAGTAAATTATTCAATTCCTGTTCAATATTGGTTAATCTTTGCTGATGCTCTTTAATTTTTTCTTTCAGAGAGGTGTTTTTAGATTTAGCCTCTTCAGCTTCTTCTTTTTTGCCTTCTTTATAAAGTTTTCCAATCTGTTTGGACAGCGAATTCAGCTCAGCCTGTTGTTCATTCACTTGAACCTGAACTTCTCTGCGTTCTTCATCCAGCTCTTTCACCTGATCGATTAAGGATGTATAATCTTTGTTACGCGTTTTCAGGCGTTCAATTATGTGTTCTGAGTTTTCCCGGATATACTGAATTGTGAGCATGACAATAATTTTTATTAGCAAAAAAAATCCTGTATCATTACTATAGAATAGCAAGAATACAGGAAACTGTTAGTTATAGTAATGTATTTGGCTTATTCTCCTGCTTTAACAGAAACGTATGAGCGGTTTTTCCGTTTGGAGAATTCCACGTTTCCGTCAGTTAGTGCAAATAAGGTGTGGTCTTTACCCATTCCAACATTTTTTCCTGGATAATGCCTTGTTCCTCGTTGTCTAACCAAAATATTTCCGGCTTTAGCTGTTTGCCCTCCGAAGAGTTTAATTCCTAATCGTTTGCTTTCGGATTCTCGACCGTTACGGGTACTACCCATTCCTTTTTTATGTGCCATGGCAAAATAATTTTTTTATTTTAAGCTATAATGTCTTCAACTTGGATTTGTGTTAATGGCTGTCTGTGGCCGTTCTTTTTCTTGTATCCTTTTCTGCGTTTCTTTTTAAAGATGATCTTTTTATCATCTTTTAAGTGAGAAACAATTTTGGCAGAAACTTTAGCTCCTTCAACGTTGGGTTTCCCTACCTGAACTTTACCATCGTTATCCAGAAGAAGCACCTTATCAAATTCAACGGTTGAACCTTCTTCACCCTGAAGTCGGCTTACATAAAGTTTGCTGTCTTTCTTTACTTTGAATTGAAATCCTGCTATGTCTACAATTGCGTACATCTTTCCAAACTTTAAAATTTTATTTATCGGTCTGCAAAAGTATAAAAGTTTATGTTAAAGACAAAGTTTTTATATGATTTTTATAATAAATCTTACCGGAGGTAATTTACCAATAACAGAATAGTGTCATATTCGTCTATGTAGTCGTATTCAGAGCAAAAACAAATTTGGAAAAGAGTTAGTACTTTTTGTTTTTTTTACATACTGAGATTGAGTGCTATGATTGCTTGTGGATGTGTTTATGTAGCAAAAAATAAGGGTGGAACAACATCCACCCTTATTCTTTAATTCATTATTAGATAAAAAGTTTTAATTTAAAATCAACTTTTTTGTTAACGTGTTTTCATCAGAAGTAATTTTTATCAGATATACTCCGGATGGCTGGTCTGAAAGATCAATATGTAAAATGTCCTTGTTGATCTGTTTTTCCAGGATAATCTTACCTGTTAAATTGAGGATTTTCACATATCCTTCCGGATTATCTGTTTTAAGAGAAAATTCTCCTTCTGTTGGGTTCGGGTAAATCTCAATGCTTTCAGAAAGAGCAGGATCAATTGAAGTTATTGCCTTCTCGAAGTTTGCCTCAAGGGTAACATCCTCAGCCGGCATTGAATATTCAAATTCCTCTTTATCACTGATTTCGCCATCAGCATCAGTCCAGTTGACGAACTCGTATTCGTCTTCCGGAGTCGCTGACAGACTTACTTTTTCGTTCTCTTCATATTCTCCTTCACCTGATATTGTTCCGCCTTCTTCTGGTTTTGCGGTTAGAGTTAAGGTATATGTTTCAGCAGGAATCTCTTCAAATTCTACTTTCACATCCTTATCTTCTTGCAGCTCGGAAATTGTAT
>JBNJFT010000201.1:0-4401 GCA_051747065.1 Bacteroidota bacterium
ACATAACTCATGCTCACAGAGCCTGAAATCAATAAAATAAGGCTTGCTATGGATATAATTCGCTTAATTCTGTGAGATTTCATTAAGGAGTTCAGGCGTATAGCAACTTCAAGTAAGGCAGCTACAGAAAAAAGCCAGGCAGTGACGTATGCGAACCGTTCATGATCTTCAAGCACCGTGGGATCACAAACGTGCCTGCCTACAATACTATCAGCAAGCGTACCTGAATAAACTGCCCACCAGATTAAAATGGCTCCGGGAACTAACATAAAAAATCCCGTAGTAGAAAACTTGTCTTTCCAACGGGAAGGCATAAAATATGAAGCAAGCATAAACAAAGTAGCAAAGATCAGCAGCGCTATAGGAAAATGAACGGACAGAGGATGCCATAGCTCTGTCCGCCACATTGAAGGAATCGGTTCCATCTTATTTTATTTTTACTGCTATAGGTTCCAGCTTTTTTCCCTTCTTCTCTACTTCTACTTCCACATCTACACCTTTTCCGAGTTCTGAAAATTCAACCGTTTGTCCGTTCTTAGTCAGACTTGTTGTTTCAGTAAAATACAGCTCAATGGTCTTTCCATTGTCCAAATCCACATAAATCTCCTGCTCATCAGGTTTAGCCTCAGATACAGTTCCGTCGTATGTGCCACTGTCTACTACATCTACATTGTGGCCACAGCCTGCTATCATAATGATAATGGCGAAAATTGAAATAAATGATATTGCTTTTTTTGTCATAACGATTGTTTTTTATTGTTTGATTTTTTTAACACACTAATAAACAAAATGTTTTTATAGCCTGATAAAAGGCCAGTGACATATTCTTTGTGTGGACAATGCTTAAAACTTTATTCATGAATAAATATCTTCCGTTTGATAATACCATTAGCCGTGTGGATTTGCAGGATATACATTCCGGATTTTATATCATGTATCGGGATGGGAAAATCCATATCAATGTCATGATAGCTTTTCTTTTTGTTTCCCATTAAGTCATAAACATCGATACCTTGTATGGCGCTTTCGGTTTTGACCCTGAAAAAGTCCTTGGCGGGATTGGGAAATACTTGGGTTTCAGTAATGGAATTCTCCATTGGTAAACCTGCGTTTGAAGCATAATAAAAAGTTTTTTTCCAAATAGTAAAGTCAAAAGCTTCCTTATCCCAAACATAATGCTCATTTATTATCATGTTACCATTTGAATCATAAAAATTCTTATAGGTCCGGTCTCCTATCCACCCGTCAGTAAGCGTGTCCCATTCATAGTAAGCTTCCAATGTCTTATTGCTATCCGCATCAAATTCTCTATATTTCTTATCATATCCCACCCACTTATCATTTTCGTGATCTCTGAGATACCTTTCACTGTAACTGCTATTTGGACTTGAGGAAGATAACATCTTCGAGTAAATCATCCAATCGTCTTTTTCGAAATCCCAATCATAAGTTTTCGAAAGATTCCCATTCCCACTATAATCTTTGACCTTCTCATAGCGGTAATCACCAATCCATTTATCATTTTCTGTATCCCAATCAAAAGTAACACGCGAGGTCATCCTGTTACTTTCATCATAACTGCACTCTTCTTTTTCATAAGGAACCCAGGCTTCCTTTTCAATATCCCATTTCCAAACAGCATATGAAAGAAGCAGTTTATTTTCATTATAATGAATAATCATTTTTGAGTTCTTAACCCAACTACTGTCTATCCAAGAGTATCTTAGGTACAGTGTTGAGTTTTCATTATCATCATACTCATAATCAGTTTTCCCACTTAAATCCCATGAATTATTTTCAATATCCCAACCATATACATATCTTCTAATCCTTTTACCACTTTCATTAATCTCAGTCTCAAGTTTAGTCAGGCCAATCCATTCATCATTACTCCCCCAGGTATACCTTATAAATAAAATCTCATTTCCGTCTTCATCGAAATCGTATTCATGCTTGCGATAACCCTTCCACTTTTCCTCCGAGTCATTCCACCTGTAGTTTTCAACTAACCTACTTTTTCCTGATTCGTGATAAGCTACATCACCTTTCAAGTATGGTTCCCAACTTTCTTCCGAATGATTCCACCTGTACTCAGTATATGAGGTATACCTGTCTTGATTATCATATTTATTTTCTGATCTTCTGAAATTTATCCATTTACTTTTTTCCTTATCCCATAAATAACTAACAATATTAGTACTGTTATCATCCTCATCATAAACACTGATCGTTTTTAATGAGTAAATAGAATCTGCCGGAGAACTAAAGGTATAAGTAATCACCGAATCATACTTAACTCCAACCATTGTACGTTTCGATAATTCAAACCTTTCCTGAGTGCCAAGCTCTTTAAGCAAAGTATCGCCCGGAATGTTTTCTTCTTTAAAATGATAGGTTTTTTGCTGCTGTTCAGGATATTCAAACTGCGCAAATGCGTATACAATGGATACAATCATCAACAGCAAAAGGATAGTTGTTTTCTTCATTTAGCAAGAGTTTGGGCTATCAAATGCAATTTAGTGAACCGGTTTGTTAAAATTTCACTAACAAACATACGCAATTTTCGTGAAAAGTTGTCAGTTTTTTTTGCCAAATAACGTAATATACCGATTATCGGAATGTTATTGTATCTCAAATTATTAACCTACAAACTTACAAACGCAGTTACATAAAATCCTATTAAAACGAACTCATTGTTTCGAATTTGACTAAATTAGCTCAAAAATTTGCCATGAGTAAACGATATAAATTTTACGGTTACAACTTAACAAATGACCCTAAGCTGTTAGTTGAGAGAGATCAAATTCCACAAGCGCTGGAAAAGCAGATGGAAAACCTTTATATAAAAGCAAAAGAAGGCGGAAAGGAAAATATCCGGCATCTCAAAGACCTCAGTAAAAAATATCCTGATGTCCCGGTATTAAAAAACTTTTTATCTACAGCCTACATAAATTCAGGCATGGAAGAAGAGTCTTACAAAATCAATGATCGTTTGCTAAAAGAACACCCAAACTACCTTTACGGGATATTAAACAAAGCAAATGAACATATAATTAAGGAGGAGCTTGAGAAAGTACCCGCGTTAATGGGTGAAAATATGGAGCTGCAGGACTTATTTCCTGAGCGAAACATATTTCATGTTTCAGAAATGATTTCTTTCATGGAAACAGCCATTCGTTATTTTATAGCTAATAATGATATTGAGGCAGCCGTTTCACGTGTTGATTTATTGAAGGAAATTGACGATCAAAATCCTATTGTTTCACTATTTGAAACTATTTTATCTAATCTTGAATTTGATAATGATGCTTATCCTCAGCCTGAGTTTAATTCTTATGATAAGTCTGTTCAAACCGAAGAACCACCTACATTTCAAAACGAAATAATTCACAGACTTTATGAAGCCGGTTTTGACATTGACCAGGGCATTCTGAGTGAAATATTGCAATTGCCGCGCGAGTCGGTTATACCTGATTTGCAAAAGGTTTTGCGCGATTCCATTAGCAGGTATGAATATTTTAGCTATCAGGATGAAGAAGGCAATGTGGATGAATCATCCTTTTATTTCCCCATACATGCCACATTTTTGTTAGGTGAGATGAAAGCCTATGAAGCGCTCGACGATATTTTAGAGACCTTACGTCAGGGTGACGCTTTTCTGGATTTCTGGTATAACGATTTATTGTTTCAGGTTTTTTGGCAGCCTTTGTATAAGTTACTACCTGAAAATCAGGATGCCCTTGAGCATTTCATGATCGAGCCGGGGGTTTATACCTACGCGAAAAGTACAGTTTCACAAGTCTATTTGCAATACTACTTTCATCACCCCGAAAAACGGGAAGAAGTAGCAGCATGGTACAAAAGGGTTTTGAATGCCTATCTCACTACCGACGTTGAAAACCTCGTGGATGCTGAACTTATCGGTTTTATGGTTTGCGATGTAATAGATGCAGGTTTTGATGAATTATTGCCGCTGATCGAGCAGCTTTATGATGCCGGCTATGTAGATGAAGGTATTGTTCATAAAGAAGAGTTGCAAAGCGAAATTAAGGAAAAAACTTCTTTAACATCCAAGCAAGCTGTTTTAAGCATTTTCGAACAATATGACGACATTCTGAACAATTGGCAGTCAGACGAAGATGATGATGAAACCCCATTTGACTGGGATGAATTAGATGAGGATATAGAGGATGAAATAGATGATGAAATAGACGAAGAGCTTTTCCAGCATTTCATCAATACTAGCGAAAACCGCAGTAAGAATAATAACCAGGACGCTTTTCCGGTTCGCAAAACACCAAAAATTGGCCGCAACGAACCCTGCCCCTGTGGTAGCGGAAAAAAATACAAAAAGTGCTGTGGAAAAAATGGGTAAAGAGTGGCTGAGTTTAGTTTATAGGT
>JBNJFT010000202.1:0-4377 GCA_051747065.1 Bacteroidota bacterium
CCTTCAATTGTTACCACGGTTCCCGTTTTGTGAAACTTTAAGTTAAGTTCGTCAGCCGCTTCAATCAACTTTTCCCTGATTTTCCAGGAAAACGGATCGGCCATTACCGTATGGTTCATTTTTCCCGGTGCAAAACTTTCGAAAAAGCTTACTTTACGGAGCCTTGTGAAATCAATGAATTGATCGAGAAGCACAAGGTCTCCGCGTTTAATGTCTTCTCTCAGGCTTCCGCAGGCTGTTGTAGTGATGATATAATCGCATTTCAACTGGTTCAGCGCGTAAATATTAGCCCGGTTATTTACCTGCGTTGGTGGAATGGTATGTTTTTTCCCGTGACGTGATAAAATAACCACCTCTGTGCCGTCTATTTTTCCGGTTGTCAATGCTGAACTCGGCTCGCCATAAGGCGTTTCCAACTCGACAGTTTCCGATTCTTTTAGAATTGAGGGATCTTCAAGTCCTGAACCTCCTATTATTCCTACTTTTGCCATAGTTGTTTATTTTTGGTTTATGATTTTCTTTTGATGATCAAGGAGAACGCTTCCTGCGTCTTCCAAATCCTTTCCAAAAGTGATAATTCCTTCCTCATGCCCGCCCATAACAATTATTTGCCGCTCAAGAGCATTGGCATTATTGAGCAGGCGTTTAATTTCAAGAGCCAATTCGGGAGTTCCAAATTCTGCACCGGGTGATGTAGTTGGTTCAGTATTCAGGAGATTTTTCCACAATTTTTTGTTATGTGTATGAATAACCGCATTAATCGTTGGTGAAACTTCATACACCACGGCATGAGTCAAAGATTCGGAACTTGCTTTTATTTCACCGATACATTTAACATAATTGTCGTTCACATCGTAATCAATGACCTTTGCATAATGAGATTTTTTAAGCACGGAATAATTCCCGGTTGCTGAACCACTAATTATAAAGCAGTTGGTGCTGTCTTCCCGTATGCTTAAATTCCCAAACCCAATTCCGTTATCGTAAGCTCCAATCAAATCATGATTGTATAATTTCTGCCTCCAATTGTTGATGTAGCTGAATGCTTCCCGGGGGAAGAAAAAGCCCTTCTTTTCCCAGTTACATTTAAATTTAATGTACCCCTCGTTAGTGCTCATTTGAAAAGCTTTTTAATTTCCTTCTCTTCGGGCTTGCAAATTCCTTTATCGGTTATGAGGCCTGTGACATACTTAGCCGGTGTTATGTCGAAGCCATAATTAAGTGCATTGCTGTCTTCCGGTATGATCCTGACTCGTTGAATTGCGTTTTCTGCAAACCCTTCAATGTATTTTATCTCTTCATCATTCCTTTGTTCAATCGGAATGTCTTTCACTCCGTTCTGTGTGTTCAGATCGATGGTGGATAAAGGCAGGGCAACATAAAAAGGCACACTGTTGTCCCATGCTGCCAAGGCTTTCAAATATGTTCCTATCTTATTTGCAACATCGCCGTTAGCTGCTGTACGGTCGCTGCCTGTAATAACCAAATCCACCATTCCTTTTTGCATTAATAAGCCGCCGGTGTTGTCAGGAATTACGGTGTGTGGAACTCCGTGCTGCCCAAGCTCCCATGCCGTCAGCCGGGCACCTTGATTACGAGGCCTTGTTTCATCCACCCAAACGTGTATGTTAATGCCTTCATCGTGTGCTAAATAAATTGGCGCAGTAGCTGTTCCATAATCTATGCACGCAAGCCAGCCGGCATTGCAGTGTGTGAGAATGTTTATGGTGTTCCCGCCCTTTTGTTTGGCTATATCTCTGATTAATGGAATTCCATGTTTTCCGATATTTTTGCAGTTTTCTATTTCTTTTTCAGATAAATTCAAAGCCGTTTTCCTGGTTATTTGAATTGCTTCCCCAGCAGATGAGGCGTACTTTACATTTTCTAATTGCTGATCCACAGCAAAGGCTAAATTTATTGCAGTGGGCCTTGAAGATTTCAGAAAAGTACCTGCTTCTTCCAGAGCAGCAAACCAATGATTACTATCCCGGATTTCCAGCGCTGCTAAGTACATTCCGAAGGAAGCCGTAACTCCGATAAGAGGAGCTCCCCTGACAACCATTTCCCGAATCGACTGATAAATGTCGGAAACGGCTTTCAAGGATTTTATTTCAAAATGAAAAGGCAATTTTCGTTGATCAATAACCTGAACTGTATAATCATCCTTCAACCAGATGGTTTTATAATGCGTCCCGTTTACCAGCATGTCCTTTTTCTTTTTCATTAAAACTAATAAAAAATCACGAAGCATACAACATGTTAGGCTTGTATACTTATTATTCATACTTTTTGTCAACACCCTGTATATAAGGATTATATCAGAATATTGTTCTATTGTCAAATTGTCCTATTGTTTGTTTGCTGCCAAAATTTGAGACAAGACCTTGTCATGAATTCTTTATTCTGTCTGCCCTGACTGCAGGCAGGCGGCCTGCAGGTATTCTTTACCGGAAACTTGGCGCTATTTATGAATGTGCCTGAACAAATACCTGAATGAGCAATTAACTTTTCAGCCAAATAATAATATCTTTGTGGCAAAATAACAGACATAATGAAAAGCATAAATTTAGAGCATATCAAAAACCTCATTTTTGACCTTGGCGGAGTAATATTAAACATTGCACCGGAAAAAACAGTGCAGAAAATGAAACAGCTGGGGATCGAAAACTTTGAGCAATTGTATTCTCAGTTAAAACAAAATGAAACATTTGATTTGTTAGAGAAAGGAGAAATTTCAGAAAATCAATTTGTTGAAGAGATTTTAAAACACGTGAGTGAGCCGATCGAAAAAGAAGATATTATTGATGCATGGAACGAACTCTTGTTAGATTTCCCCCGGGAACACATAGAACTTTTAGACCAGCTGAATAAATCCACACGTTTTAGAACTTTTCTTTTAAGTAATACAAATTCAATTCATAAAAAGGAATACAATCAGGACTTGTTCAATCGATTTTCCAAACGGCTCGAAGATCTGTTTGAAAAAGCTTATTTCTCGCACGAAATAGCTATGCGTAAACCGGATGCTGAGATATTTCAACATGTTTTGGATCGCGAGAAACTCGAGCCTTCAGAAACTCTTTTTATTGATGATTCGTTGGAAAATATTGCGGCAGCTTCATCTTTGGGCTTAGAAACTTATCAAATTAAGGATGGTATATCGATTACTGATCTTTTTCCGAAACAGTTAATAACCAAACAGTATTGATTTTTCCTGTATCCCTCATGTGATATAGCGAAACAAGCGCCTGGTGTTTGTTATCGTATGACTGAACAGCAATTCGGAACAAATCGTCTTTGGCTATAATTTCAGGTTCATAACCTTGTTTTCTTATCTGTTCGCTATATATTTCCGCATTTTTGCGTTTTTGAAAACTTCCCACAATAAGGTGATAAGTTTTGCCCGGTTGCTCTATTTTTTGCTTTTCGCTGGTGTTTTCCTCATACATCAGGGCTTGTTTCTTATCGGTAATAGTATCAATTGTTTGGTTAATCTGGGCAACTTTACCGGTATCCGGCAGACTAATTGAGGTTTGTTGTTCGTTGATTTCTTCTTTCTCCGGCTCTTTTGTTGATAGAATTTCCTTTAGAGGTAAATTCCAGAAATCCAGATAGAGTGTTGCTGCAGCAATTCCTATAAAAACGACTATTGTTCCTAATAGCCAATATAGCTTATAAGACTTTTTCTTCTTTTCTTTTGGCTTTGATGTTTCTTGAACCGGTTTTCCCGGAGAAGCAGTTTTTGTTTTCGCTGACTTTTTAGGCTGTTCGAAAGGTTCTGCCTCAACTTCTATAAGGCCCAGTGTTCTATCTTCTTTTTTGCTTGTTTTAAATAGAAGGTTATCATTCTGATCCCTTTCAATAATACCTACATCCGGTATTTCAAATTTTCTGTTTTGCTTTAAAGTTTGTTTTATGTTTTCAACTTGTTCATTGATTTTTTCTGTTGCCTCATCAAAACTTATGTTCTCTTTCTGCATCAGGGTTTTTGCCAAAATATGGTCACTGTCCCGGGTGATGGAAGCGTTGAATTTAATGTTCTTTTGCGGTGGAATTAATTTGTTATTCGTCTGATCTATTCTGGATGGTATGTTTTCAACAATAAAGCTTCCTAACCCCGGAACAACCAGGCCTTCTCTTTTTAAAAGCAGATCTTTTATGTAAAAAAGAATATCCAATTACGTAGTTATTTAAAGCTTTCAACAAATATAGGCAATTTTTATTACTGTTAATAAATGGAATTAGGGAAACAGAATGTTTTCAATTTGCCTAAAGATTTAAATTGCTGAAATTAAACAAATTGTAAAGAAAATCGCAAAAATGCAAGAGGAAGGTGAATAATTTAATAGATTTGTGGAATGTTTTCATAAATATATT
>JBNJFT010000203.1:0-4375 GCA_051747065.1 Bacteroidota bacterium
GATAAATATCAAAATCATGGATAAATTTTCATTCTTAGGAAATACAGATATCAATACTATTGAAGAGCTATATCAAAAATACATTGAAAACCCTGATGAACTGGAAGATACATGGAAGAATTTCTTCAAAGGATTTGAGTTTGCACAGAAACATTTTCCTATCTCAGGAAAAGATGCGGAAGTTTTTGATAAAGAATTCAAAGTAATCAATTTAATTGAAGGTTATAGAAAAAGGGGACACTTATTTACAAAAACAAACCCAGTGCGTAGCCGGAGACAATACGCTCCTACTCTTAACATTGAAAACTACCAACTTACAGAAGATGACCTGGACACTGTCTTTCAGGCAGGAAGCAGAATTGGATTGCAAAATGCAACTTTACGAGAGATAATTGATCACCTTGAACAAACTTATTGCAGATCAATTGGTGCTGAATACATGTTCATCCGAAGTCCTGAAATCACAGGCTGGCTTCAGGAAAAAATGGAATCTACTAAAAACACCCCTCAATTCTCGGAAAAAGAGCGGCAACACATCTATTATCATCTAAAACATGCGGTTGGTTTTGAAAGTTTCATTCACAAGAAATTCATTGGGCAAAAAAGGTTTTCATTAGAAGGTGCAGAATCACTTATCCCGGCCTTGGATGCAGTGATAGAGCGAGGAGCCAAACTTGGAATAGAAGAATTCATAATTGGAATGTCTCATCGTGGCCGTTTGAATGTTTTAGCTAACATCCTCCAAAAACCCGAAGAAGATATCTTCGCTGAGTTTCTCGGAGAGGATTATGATGAAAATATTGCCCTGGGTGATGTTAAATATCATTTAGGTTATGGTAACCAAGTTACTACTGATCAGGGAAAGAAAATACGATTAAACATGGCTCCCAATCCTTCACACCTTGAAGCAGTTAATCCTGTTGCAGAAGGAATCACCAAAGCCAAAATCAATCATAAATACAAACACGATTACAACAGCCTTGCTTCTATTATTATTCATGGAGATGCTGCAATTGCAGGACAGGGGGTAGTTTATGAGTCTATTCAAATGTCACAACTCCCGGGGTACAGAACAGGTGGGTCCATTCACCTTGTAATCAATAATCAGGTTGGCTTTACAACTAATTACCTCGAAGGACGCTCAAGCACCTACTGCACCGATGTGGCTAAAGCAATTAAGTCTCCAATCTTTCACGTCAACGGAGACGATGTAGAATCGCTCGTTTTCACCATCCAACTGGCAATGGAATATAGGCAAAAGTTCCACACCGATGTATTTATTGACCTTCTGTGTTACAGAAAACACGGACACAATGAAGGGGATGAACCAAGATTTACTCAGCCCTTACTTTATAAAGCTATCAATCAGCATCCAAATCCCAGAGACATATACAGCAAGTTTCTGATAAATAAGAATATTTATACCAAAGAAAAGATTAAGCAAGAAGAGGAGGAATACACAAAATGGCTGGAAGATAAATTAAAACTCGCACAAGATAAAGGAAAAGTACATATCAAACAATTCCTGCAAGAAGATTGGAAAGACTTTGTCCACCCTGAAGACAAGGATATAAGCAAACCTGTTCAAACCGGCGTTAAAAGGGACAAACTTATCCGTATTGCTGAAAAAATTAATCATTTACCGGAAGACAAAAAATTCTTCAAAAAAATCCATAAATTAACCAGTGAGCGCAAAAAAATGATCGAAGAAGATCGACTGGACTGGGGGATGGCGGAATTATTGGCTTACGGAACACTAGTCGATGAAGGATTTCCGGTTAGAATATCCGGACAGGACTCTGAACGAGGCACCTTTTCACACAGACATTCATCTCTAACCCAAGAGGATACGGACAAAAAGTATTTCCCTCTGAAACATATAAGTGAAAACCAGGCTGAATTTCACGTTTATAACTCACCACTTTCGGAATATGGAGTGATGGGGTTTGAATACGGTTATGCTCTTGCCACGCCGGAAGGTCTAACAATTTGGGAAGCACAATTTGGAGATTTCAACAATGCAGCACAAATCATAATTGATCAATATATCAGCTCGGCTGAAGAAAAATGGGGTCTTATGAACGGTCTCACCCTCTTTCTTCCGCATGGCTATGAAGGCCAGGGGCCGGAACATTCAAGTGCCCGAATGGAAAGATTTCTTACCCTGTGTGTGAATAACAATATGCAGATAATCAACAGCACCACACCGGCAAATTTCTTTCATATTCTCAGAAGGCAAATACACCGGAACTTCCGGGTTCCATTAATTATTTTCACTCCCAAAAGTCTGCTGCGTCATAATAAAGCTGTATCTTCACTTGATGAACTATCAGAAGGGAGTTTCAAAGAAGTTATTGATGACCCCAATGTTGAAACCGAAAAAGTAAAACGTACAGTCTTTTGCAGTGGTAAAATTTATTACGATCTGCTTGAACGAAAGGAACATTTTGATGCTACTGACATTGCAATTATTCGCATAGAACAATTGTATCCGTTCCCTGAAAAACAGGTGCAGGAAATTATTAACAAATACCACAATACAATCAGTTGGTTATGGGTTCAGGAAGAGCCTATAAATATGGGAGCGTGGAATTATGTCAGAGATCAGTTTAATACTATCGATATACAGCTGGTCGCTCGTCAGGCAAGTGCCAGTCCGGCGGTTGGATTGTACAAACTTCACCAGACCGAGCAGAACGAGATTATAGGGAAAGTATTCAGAAAATGCACATGCGATAGAAATTACAAATACTGCAACCTTGATTGCGAAGTAGGTAGTTATAAAAAAGAAGTCAAACAAACGAACTATATCAAACAATAAAAGCCAAAACTGATGATTGAAGTTAAAATACCAAGTCCGGGAGAATCCATTACAGAGGTTGAAATTGCCAACTGGCTCGTCGAAACCGGCGACTATGTGGAAAAGGATCAGGAAATAGCGGAAATCGAATCGGATAAAGCCACTCTTCCATTGGTTGCAGAAGAAAGCGGAAAGGTTGAAATTGTAGCTCCCGAAGGTGAAACGATAAAAGTGGGAGAAGTAGCCTGCAAAATCGACGAAACAGCTAAAAAAGAGGAAAAAAGTAAGAGCGAAGAAGAACAGCAGACAACTAAAGAGGAAAAAACCGAAGCTCCGGAGCCGGAGAAACAATCAGCTGCTTCAGAAGAAAAGCGTGAAGAAGAAACGAAAAAAGAAACTGAAAAAGCGCCAAAAGATAAAGAATCAGAAACGCAGAAAGAAAGCGATCAGGTAAAAGTTAGCCCGGTTGCAGAGAAAATGATGGAAGACTATGATCTTTCACTTGATGATGTGTTAAAAGGCCTGAGACGATTAAACAAAAAAGACATAGAAAAAGCCAGAGAAGGTTTATCAATGCCTGAAGCTGAGGAAACAAGCAAGAAAGAAGCATCTCGTGATGCAGACAGGAAAAAGATGAGCCAGCTTCGTAAAAAACTCAGTCAGCGTTTGGTCTCGGTGAAAAACGAAACCGCAATGCTGACCACTTTCAACGAAGTTGATATGACTGAAGTGATCAATCTTCGCAAAAAATACCAAAAACAATTTCAGGAAAAACACGGCATTAAGCTGGGATTTATGTCGTTCTTTACTAAAGCTGCAACAAAAGCATTAGAGACCTATCCAAACATCAACTCCAGAATTGAAGGCGAAGAAATTGTGTACCCAAAATATAATGATATCGGTATTGCTGTCCAGACGAGCAAAGGATTGATGGTACCTGTAATAAGAAACGCTGAGTCCATGACACTTGCAGAAATAGAAATTAAAGTCAATGAATTTGCTGAAAAAGCCAGAAACAACCGAATTAAAATTGATGAAATGGAAGGCGGCACATTTACTATCACAAATGGTGGAGTTTTTGGTTCTATGCTTTCAACTCCAATTCTCAATCCGCCACAATCCGGAATTCTTGGAATGCACAACATTCAGGAGCGTCCGGTTGCCATAAACGGGCAGGTAGTCATCCGCCCAATGATGTACATAGCCCTCTCCTATGATCATCGCACAGTAGATGGTAAAGACTCTGTCAGCTTTTTAGTTAAAGTCAAGGAAATGATTGAAAATCCTTACAAAATGCTTTTAAATGACAATCCGGATAAAGCGTTGCTGGATTTATAAAGGTAATTTAAGGAGTAGAGGGAAATATTAAAAAGGCTTCAATTTGCTAATGAGCAAGTAGTTAGTCGGCAGTCGGCAGTCGGCAGTTGGAAGTTGGCAGCAGTCGACAGAAGGCAGTCGGCGGTAGGCATTACCGAGACGAAAAATCAGTAAATTCCCAGCCAAGAGCTAAAGGCTAAAGGCTAAAAGCAAAAGGCAAATTGCAGTGGCAGCAGTCTGCCGCGAAGAGAAAACCTG
>JBNJFT010000204.1:0-4371 GCA_051747065.1 Bacteroidota bacterium
TAATAGAAAGAACCATGTGGTTATCAAAATCAACAGAAGCATTTGATACTCCCTTGAGTAGATAAAAGTATCGGCAACAAAGGTACTTCGAATATAAAGGGCCAAATAAAATGCCAATACCGACAGAAAGATCTCGATAATAGTGGTAAAATAATATATAGAGTCCTCTCGATTACCTAAGAGTCGTTTTTCCATAACAAAAATATTAGGTAAAGTAAGTGGGCTTATTTTGCTGCTAAACAACAAAACAAACGCTGTATGCATTGCATAGTAACTGTTTTCAGTAAGACAAAACAGTTCTGGCTCGTTTCATAAAAACAAGTGTGGAGGGACAGTAAATCAGAAACGAATAAACCGTTGACACTGAATGTCAACGATATTCACTCATATATTAAGAGATAGTTGCTTCCCCGACTAACCCTTACGTGAATTTTCAGTTTGAATTTTTAGTTTCTTTCATCAGCCGTTTGGTTTTTAGTTAAACCTTAATCATATTGCATTGAGTTGGGTTCTTTTTCTCACCTCCTGCCAAAAATCACAGTTATCAGTGTGTGGCAAAAGTTTAAAGCAAATTACAATATCCATCGATAGAATTCAACAGAAATTATTTATCGTTACCGTATATCAATAAGTGCTCCAAAACTCATAATTAACGTCAATGTATCCACGGAAGCCATTTTGCAAATTTATTATTTGGCCTGTCAGAGTAATATTTATACATATAGTGCAGTCGGTCATTCTTTGGCATAAAATCATTGAGCACCAGATAAAGATGCTGATGAACAGTCTGACGAAAACTTTTCAGCGTATTAATCACCTCATGACGTCGGGACTTATACTGACGAATAATCAGCAAACAGATATCAGCCTCTTGGAGCAGCAGCTTCCCGTCTGGCACAACTCCAACCGGAGAAGTATCGAAAATGATATAATCATACATTTGACGAAGAATACTGACAAGCTCCTTTGATGCCGCAGAAGCGACTAGCTCAGTGGGATTAGGAGGCAAAGGGCCTTCTGGAATAACATCCAGATACTGATTTGAAGTTTTATGAATAATTTTGTCAATCTTGCATTTACCGGAAAGAAACAAACTCAACCCATATTGACTATCTATTCCAAGCTGCTTTGCCAAACGAGGCTTTCTTAAATCATACCCCACTAAAACAACCCGTTTATTCAATAGCGAGAAACTTTTAGCCAACCCAATTGAAGAGAATGTCTTTCCCTCTGAACTTGTGGAAGAAGTTAGCACAATAAGTTTGCTGTCTGTTTCGGCACTTAAAAGTTGGACATTCGTGCGCAAAGTACGTATAGATTCAGCAGTTCCTGAATAGGCATTATTGGTGAGTGATAAATCCTGTTCTTTCAAGCGACTATGGGCGATATGTCCTAAAATAGGAAGATTTGTTATATACTCAAGCTCCCGGATTGATCGTACACGATTAGTTAATACATCTATACCCAGCAAATAAACAGTCGGCAACATGAGCCCCAAAAACAAGGCAAGGGCGTAGTTTAATACTTTTCTGGGTTTTATCTGCTCAGCATTGATATAACGAGCAGGATCAATGATTTCATAAGAAGGAAAACTCGAAGCCTGACCTATTTGAGCTTCGGCTCTTTTGGTTAATAAGTAATTATAAATTTCATCGTTAAGCTCAAATTGCCTCTGAATAGACTGCAATTTGAGTTCCGTTGCGGGCAACCCAGCTAATTTCTCGGTAATTTTCTCAATTCTATAATCAATGTCATTTAGGGTTATATCAAGACTTTTTAAACTCATTTTAATATGCTCCAGAACTGTTTCCTGTATAGAGGATATTTCCTGATTCAGATTTTGTAAATAAAAACTTTTTTCATTTCGTTTCTCATTAACAAGTTTGTTGGAATGTAAGTCGGTTAGTCTTACCAATAAAGTACTTAATACTGGATCCTGCAGATTGGCTGAAGCTGGTGCAATTAACTGATTCAATTTATTCTCTTGAATATAAGTAAGGAGCTGAGTATAGTACTTACTTTGCATTTCAGCCATAGCTTTTTCTTGCTCTAGGTTATTTAATGTCTCATACATCTGCTGTCCCTGATAATCTACATCAATTACCTGATTTTCAGACCTAAATTTTTCAAGAACATTGCCTGTTGAGCTTAATGAATTAGCTACATCCGATATTTGTGAATCAATAAATTGTATTGTTTTGACTGCCTTGCGATTTTTTTGTTCTAAATCCTTTTTAAAGTACACTAAAACCAACTGATTCAAAAAGTCTGTTACTTTCTCATAATTAGCTCCTTTAAGCGAAATAGAAAGCAAAGAAGAGTTCGGTGTCGTTTGCTCAATTTCCAGATTCTCTAAATACGCTAATGCCAAATTATCAAATTGTTCAAAAGTGAAAAAGAATTTCCGCCGATTCATTTTTAATTTGTTCGAATTTCCGTCTAAGTCAATAAAAAAATGGAAGTATGGCGTTTTTACCTCTTCACCTATTTGAAACTTTTGTCGAAAAAAAACATCGGAAATTTCTTGTTTTTCCATGTTATCGATATAATTGTAGGCTATAACATCACTCCCCTTAATAGATAATTGGTATGTACTGTCAGATAAAAATTCGATATAAAACGGCACATCCACCAGTTGCTGATGCCCCTTATAAAATTGAACTTTAATCGGAGATTCAGTATTTATTACACGTTTGATAGTACTTAGGTTCAAAAATCTTCCCGACTCCTCAAAGGGATACGACTCTTCATAGTAGGTAATCTCATATCCAAGTTCTGATAATGCCTTACGAATCAATCCAAAGGATCTCATTTTACTGATTTCATTCTCAATATTTGAATTATTTTGCAGAAAACTCATCGCATTGATATGTTCACTATGATTTTGTACAAAAGGTAATGCATCAAGATTAATAAAAACTTGCATGGAATTTTTATAAACGGGAGCGGTAAACGTATTACGGAAAAAAGCAACCCCAGATAGTATCACTATAAATAGAAGATAAACCCATTTAAACTGCCAAATTTTGTGCAAAAAGGCCTGATAATCATAGCGTCTTGAATGGCGCTCTCTTTTTACCATAATTTCAAAATTAATTTGCTGAAAAGAAATATAAAACGGTAACAATGGTAGTTACCCCTGAGAGAACAAGAGACTCAAGTTGAAAGCTCCGCAAAGTCCTAAATTTAGCCCTTAAGGGCTGAATAATAATCACATCATCGGGCTGCAAATAAAAAAATGCTGATTGTGCAATATCAGACCGGGTCAGATCAACTGTGTGGTAGGTGGTTGTGCCATTTTCTGTTCGTACAAGGATTATTTGCTGCTTGTTTCCATAATCCAGTATCCCTCCGGCATGACCTATTGCTTCAAAAACATTTAACCTGTCTCTGAAATAAAGATGGTTTCCTGGCACACGCACCTCTCCTAAAACAGTAATATAATTACCTGCAAATTTTAAGTCAACGGAGGTATTAGGAAGGTAGAGATTTAGCTCCTTCTCTATTTTGCTTTTTGCCTCAACCAACGTATAGCCTCCTACCTCTATTGGTCCAACAAACGGAACATCAATTTGTCCATTTTCATTAACCGAATAGCTATTCAGATGTAAGTTAATCTCTCCATATAACCGGGATTCAACATTAAATAAACGTGAAGTCTGCTCATCTAGGCTCAGAACCCTTAAATAAAGGCGATCATAAGGTTCAATTTTACTATCCTCAGAGATATAAGCAGGAATCGCCTCCTTAAATTGTTCCTCTGTACCGCTTGTGTAGAGCATCTTTTTCTGCTGCACACACGAAGAAGCGAATAAGATAGTCATTAAAAGCAGTGCTCCTGTAGCATTATGGGTTCGCGTTTTCATAATCCGGGTTTTAGGTCTGTCTCTTTTAACAAGTAGAACGTATAGTTGTTCTTGAACAATGTTTAGAAAAGAAGAATCTTTCGATTGAGATAGAAGCCCTTACTAAATATAAACAATAGCCCGGCTATTTTCTTGTTTTTCAAAAAAAATTTGGCAAACTGTCAACTTTCATGGAGGAATGATCAATTAGTGTTTACGAATCAGCAATTCAAGACGAAACACTTACCATCATGATCAAAAAAAAAAGAATTAATAAAGCAATAGAGGAGCTATCTAGTGGGTTATACAGAAATTTACCTAGCAAAGAACTTATTCTCTGCTCAACAAATCTCCAAGAATGTCAACAGCTCCTGTCACATATTCGGAACAAGCCTGATGAATCTGGTTCCATTTATCTTTATCCTTGTTTTTATCTAAAGCAGAAAAATCTTCCCCGGTAAGGGTGCGGCACGAAAGCGCCCCAAATCGATTACGAAACTGCTCATTAAATGCACTCATCAACTGC
>JBNJFT010000205.1:0-4340 GCA_051747065.1 Bacteroidota bacterium
AAAAGTAACATAACTTTCCCAGAGGTGAAAATTAGTGACTTACGAATAAAGTTTGTTTCATACTAATTAAATCTATTCGTCTGTAAATTCTTTGTATTTTATTTACAACATTTATTTAGTCTAAATTGTTATAAATAAAAAAGATTACTAATGGAAAAGCAACGAAACTTCTATAATCATCTGGTACACGAAAACAGCAGCTACTTACTTCAGCATTCTGACAATCCTGTTGATTGGTTCCCTTGGGGAAATGAGGCTTTCAAAAAAGCGAAACAGGAAAATAAATTGGTTTTGGTAAGTATCGGCTATTCATCTTGTCATTGGTGCCACGTAATGGAGGAAGAATCATTTAAAGATGAAGAAGTGGCCGAAATTATGAACAAATATTATATATGTATTAAAGTGGATAGAGAAGAAAGGCCCGATATAGACCATGTATATATGGATGCCATTCAAATTCTCACCGGTGCAGGAGGCTGGCCTTTAAATGTATTTACCTTACCTGATGGCAAACCGGTTTATGGAGGAACTTATTTTCCAAAGGAACAGTGGAAAGAAGTATTATTGAATCTTGCAGAAAGTTTCTTCTCGCAACCGGAAAAAGTAAAAGAACAAGCAGAAAGAATCTCTCAGGGTGTTTCTGAAATGCAGTTAAATATTCTTAGTGGTCAAAAATCAAAAGAATTTCAGGAATCTGATGTGAAAGCCATTATCGAAGGCGGGAAAAAACACATCGATTATTATCATGGTGGAGTTTCCGGAGCTCCAAAGTTTCCTATGCCCGGATTTCATAGTATGTTATTGAAATATTTTTTTTACGCAAAAGACGAGAAAATAAAGGAATATATAAATAAGACCCTTAAGAACATTTCCAATGGAGGCATATATGATCATTTAGAAGGAGGTTTTGCCAGGTATTCCACCGATAATGAATGGAAGATTCCTCATTTTGAAAAAATGCTTTACGATAATGCGCAGCTTGCAAGTTTATACAGCAAAGCCTATCTTCTCACGGGAGTAGATACGTATAAAAAAATTACTGAAGAGACACTTGAATTTCTCAGGATTCATATGTACGAAGAAGGCGGTGCCTTTTTTTCTTCTTATGATGCTGATAGTGAAGGACAGGAAGGGAAATATTACACCTGGAGTGAAAAAGAAATAAAGAATATATTTCTTGATGACGCAGATATTATTGCAGATTATTTTGGCATAACAAAAGATGGCGATATAGACGGCCGAAATGTTTTGCATATCAATAAAGGCATTGATAAATTAAAAGAAAAATATAATCTACCCGCTGACCAGATAGAATCTATTGTCGAAAATGCCCGCAAAAAACTGCTCGAAAAAAGAGTTATGCGCAAACGGCCTGATTTAGATACCAAAGTCATTGTCTCATGGAATGCTTTGGCAATAAATGCTTTTATTGACGGCTATAAGGCTACTCAAAAACGGCAATATCTTAGAATCGCTCTTGAATCGGCAGAGTTCCTTATATCTCACCAATTACAAAAAGACTACAGGCTAAACCGTCTATATTATAATGGCAAGTCAACAGTTAACGCATTTTTAGACGATTATGCCTTCTTTATTGATGCTTTAATCCAATTATACCAGGTAACTTTCGATGCTAAATGGATAGACTGGGCGATGAAGCTTTCGGAATATGCCCTGACGCACTTCGAATTGAATAACAGCAGCTTACTTCAATATAAATCCAGCCTGGATGAATCTCTTGTTTCACCGAAAATTGAAATAATTGATTCAGTGATTCCTTCGTCTAATTCCATTATGGCCAAAAACCTTTTCGTATTGGGACAATATTTTTATTCTGATTCATACTTAACAAGGGCAAGGAACATGCTCAAAGAAGTACAGCCTGCTATTGAGAAAAGTTCGATATATTTTGCCAACTGGATCGATTTAATGCTGTGGTTTGTTTATCCGCCGTATGAAATATTTATCGTAGGCCGAAAAAGTGAAGATTATAAACAGCAGTTCATGCATTTTTACCATCCCGGAATTATTTTAGCAGGAGGGTCACATGAAGGAAATTTGCCGATTTTAAGGAATCGCTTTAAACTTGGTAAAACCCAAATTTATATTTGCCAGGGACGCGTGTGCAAACAACCTTTAAACAATGTTGATGAAGCCTTAAAAATGATCTCTTAAAGGGGTGAGCTATAGTGACAAAATTAAAATTTTTATTCCTGATAAAAAAATACTTAATTTGCAGCCAAATATTTAATAACACTTATGAGAAAGAGCTTAACCGTAAATGTTCTGTTTGGCATTGCAGTTTTTTTGTTGATTGTTATAATAACTTCTTTTGTCTTATGGTGGGTTCAACCTAAAAAGAAAATAGATATTTTTCTTCTGGATAAGACTGTGCCAACTAAAGTACGCAAAGAACACCGTTCGTTTCATTGGCTGTTAACTTACAATAAAATATCAGATTCGAAAGGGAAACTTTATAAATTAACAGATTACTACGGGTTTTTCCCGGAATCATCTCAGCAAAAAAATTTCGATTTTAAAAGCCTAACAATTGCAGATGTGAATATTATAGGTGATTCTATTGACATTGCTTATTACACAGATCTCTATGGCGTTTACTACAACAATTGGTACCAGAAAAACAGCCCTCAGGTTTCTCCGGAACAGAAGGTATATGGCGGTTTAAATCAAAATGATTATTTGCTCTTAAAGGAGTTGAAAGAGAATCAAAAAACAATTATTACAGAATTCAGTCTTTTTAATAAACCTACGTCTGATCTTGTACGTGAAAAAACAGAGAATCTTTTTGATTTTTATTGGGAAGGTTGGATCGGGCGTTATTTTAATACTCTGGATACTACAGTTAACAGAAATTTCCCTTCATGGATTGCAAGTCTTTATAAACAGCAGAATGATGGAAAATGGCCATTTAACGGTGCAGGTATTGTTTTGGTTCACAAATACGGAAAAGTAGTTGTCTTAGAGGCTGACAGGCATCTGAATCATCCATGTACTAAAATAGTAACCTCTGATGAATTTATAGATGAATATAATTTACCTTCCCGGCTCAATTACACAAATTGGTTTGATATTGTATCTTCAGGTGAAACAAATACTATTGCTGCGGATTTTAATATTGATGCCAATGCAAAAGGAGATTCTATTTTGCAACGATATGACTTAAATTCTTCATTCCCTGCCATTATAAGCCATGAGAAAGATTACAGGTTTTATTATTTTGCAGGTGACTTTGCCGATAATCCGGTTGTAAAGGAGACGGCATATTTTAAAGGAGTAAAAACAATAGAAAGATGGCTTAATAATGATAAAACCTGCAATAGAACAAATTTTTTCTGGGATTATTATATGCCTCTTATTGAGGGCATTATAGACGAAGTCGACAAAACAAAAAAAGATTAAACAATCCCTTTTATCATGTCACGTTTTTTTTGTTGAGAAAGGTTTATTGTATTAAATTTGATCAATAGAGTATCAATATTATTAATATGGAACTTAATCTTAGTATTATACAAACCGATCTTTCATGGGAGGATAAAACAACCAACCTGAATCATTTTTCCAAGAAAATCAATGAATTACCCTCATCAGCAGAGATTGTGATTTTACCCGAAATGTTCACTACCGGTTTCTCCATGAACCCGGAAAAATTTTCTGAAAACATGGACGGACCATCTGTTCAGTGGATGAAAGAGACAGCCGGTCAACATAATATCATACTCTCAGGTAGTTTAATAATTGAACAAGACGGAGTGTATTTTAATCGCTCAATTACAACCTTTCCTGACGGACGTTTATATACTTACGATAAAAGACATTTGTTCCGGATGGGAGAGGAGAACAAACATTACACCGGCGGCGACAGAAGAATGATTTTTACTTATAAGAATTGGAGGATCTTTCCTCTTATTTGTTATGATCTGAGATTTCCCGTGTGGAGTAGAAATCGTGGCGATTATGATTTGCTTTTTTACGTTGCCAATTGGCCTGAAAGCAGACGACATGTCTGGAAAAGCCTTCTTATTGCAAGAGCACTTGAAAACCAGGTTTACGTAGCCGGGATTAATAGAATTGGCAGCGATGGCCGGGATTTAACATACTCCGGCGACTCTATGATAATTGATCCCAAAGGGCAAATTATCAGCACAACTGAGCCTTATGTTGAAGCTTCTGAAACAGTCACTCTCTCCCTTTCAGAACTAAACAAATTTCGTGAGAAATTTCCCGTGGGAAAAGATGCAGATAAATTTGAACTAAAAAATTACACGGATGCTAACTACAAAGGATAGATTATCTTTTGGCGACCGGAGAAAAATATACAA
>JBNJFT010000206.1:0-4305 GCA_051747065.1 Bacteroidota bacterium
TTTTCAAAAGGTGCTAACGACCTTATTAAAAGCAGTGGCAATGTAATTGATCAGCTTGCCACAAGTGATGAAGAAAAAATGAAAGCCAAAAATGAATTGTCCAATCATGTGTTTGATGCTTTGGGTAAAATTCAGGAAGGGCAAAGAGATATTCTCCTCTCGGAAACCCGGGGCAATTGGCTGCAACGTAGCTGGCGTCCTATCCTTATGCTGGCTTTTGGTTTTATTGTGATCTATGCCTATTTTATTGAACCTGCATTTATTCTTGGCTCCGGTGAAACCGGAATTGCAGAATCCCTGAATGACAATTTCTGGGGTTTATTAAAGCTCGGAATCGGTGGATATATCATTGGACGTTCAACTGAAAAAGTTGCCGGAACGGTTACAAACCGGATCGATATGCCATTTTTGCGTAAAAAAGACAGAAAAAATATCTATGGATAATTCAAATTTTCATATTTCAGAAAAGCATTATTTAGAAGGGCAAGATATAGAATACATTGATTGCCCGAAAAATTCACAGAAATTCAGCCGCGAGATGCCTGACACCATAGTCCTGCATTATACTGCCGGCCGTAATGGAAAGTCTGCTGCAAACTACCTGGCTAAAGACAATGTAAAAGCCTCTGCTCATCTTGTCATCGACCGTGACGGTACAATTTTTCAACTGGTCCCTTTCGACACGATTGCCTGGCACGCCGGACGAAGTTCATGGAAAGGACGCAGCGGGTTGAACAAATATTCCATAGGTATAGAGATAGACAACGCAGGGGTATTATCCAAAAGTGGAAATAAATACGTCGCGTGGTTTGGAAAAAAGTACGATGCCGAGGATGTGATTGAAGCTACTCATCGCAATGAATCTCAACCAAAATACTGGCACCTTTATACTGAAAAACAAATTGAGGTTGTTGAAGAATTATGTGAACTACTATTGAATAAATACACCGGTATTCAAAATATTCTGGGTCATGAAGAAATTGCACCGGGACGTAAACAGGATCCCGGCCCGGCATTTCCATTGGATCAGCTCAGAAAACACCTTTTAAATGACCGGGATGAAGATAAAGCGGCCATAGATGCTCAAACAGGTGAGGTTGCTGTTGATTATCTTAACATTCGCGAATTACCAGGCAGAAGAGCTCCATTAGTCAGTTCTCCGTTATCCCAGGGCACTCAACTGAAAATTCACGAAAAACATGGCGAATGGTACAGGGTCGAAACTCAAATTGAAGGCTGGGTATCAGCAGAATATATAAATTTCTCCTGACCGGAAGTCATACTGCATCTTTGCGGGAATAATAGGGAGGTGGTTTCGGAGGTCGGAAGTCAGAGGTCAGAAGTCAGAGGTCAGAAGTCAGAGGTCGGAGGTCAGTGGTCTCATTCTGAATTCAGTATTCTTCATTCTGTATTCTGTTACAGATATTGATCTTTACTTCTAAAATCGTTGATAGAATTATCGCCTGCAAATATCTTTATAAGGGCAGTTGCGGCAAATGCTTTCGTCATCTGTCTGATAAAAATCTTCTTCCGGATCAAACAGTCTGTGGAGAGCAATTTTTAGTTGTTCGTCTAATGCATCAGCCACTTGTCGATAAGTAACTTTCTGTTTTCCCGATTTCAGCGCATAATGAAATCCCTGTGTAAATAAATCCCGGATAAAATATAAGCCCGGAATGATTTCCTGTTGTGGATGTTCTGTTTCATCATACATCTTACAATAAAGCAATGCTTGCAAAGCTTTATGGTTTCCTTTTGTTTCAAACAATTGTGACACTTCATTCATTCTTTGCTCAGGTTTACCGGTTTTATAATCTATCACACGAATTCCGTCTCCGTTAATATCCAGTCGGTCAATGGTGCCACTAAAAGTTACGCGCTTCTTTTCACCGTTTACTTTAAAATCCAAATCAGCGGTATAGGGCTCCCTTAAATTTATTTTCTCCAATGAGTAAATAGTAAATGGAGCAAATTTTTGATCTACTCGCAAAAATTGTTTAATGTACTTTTGAAGAATCTCTTTAATCAATATGTTCTTGCCGGATAATTTTATAGGTTTATCCTTTGGAATATCTGTAAAATATTCTTCGCGGAAGGCCTCAATCAGGGCGCTTTCAATTCCGTCCTCGTCTTTCTCCAGTTTTTGCAACTCTTCTACTGTGAGTTCTTTGCTAATATAATCTTCATATAACAGTTCCAGAGATTTGTGCAGTAAGAGTCCAAATAACGGCAGATCAACATCTTCAGATATTTCCTCGGGTTCTTTTAATCCGGCTATATATCGAAAATAAAATTGCAGCGGGCAAGCTAAAAACTTGTTTAATGCGCTTGGCGACAATGCTCTGCTTTGTTCGTTCAATGTATTGAAACGTTCCAGTTTTTTGAGTACCTCCGGACTTTTGGGAATACTAAGCTCTGAAATCTTCGGTGTACTTATTCCGGAAACTATTGTCTTCTCTTCGATATGAAAGTCGGACTCGTATTTTAACTGTTGCATAAAACGACTCATTTCACCCGTCTGAATTCCATCTGAACCGGAATTATAAACCATAGTAACATCCTTAGCATGCTGAAGCATCCTGTAAAAGTAATACGCATAAATGGCATCGTTATGTTCGTAGGTGGGCAAACCAAATCCCCTTCTCAGGCTATAGGGAATAAATGAAGGGGTAGAATCTGCTTTAGGAAAAATCCCCTCATTCATAGAAAGCAAGATAATATGGTCAAAATCCAAAGCTCGTGTTTCTAATATTCCCATTACCTGTAATCCCGAAAGTGGTTCTCCTTCGTATGGAATGTTCTGAGTTTGAACAATTTTTTCCAGTATGCGCAGATAGGTTTCCACTTTCACCTCAACATCCCTGTCTTTGAAGATTTCTTTTAATCTTTTTACTGTCAGATAGACATTGTAAATGCATTCAAGTTCAAGGTTTACCGGAATTTCTTCATCACTTTTTTCCTTTAAAATCTGATAGAAATGGTGATAGTTTTTCAGCAAATAATCACTAAGCGACTGATAATCCGACGGAAGATCAAAAATATTCCGCATAAATTGCTCTGTATTCAGCTCTTCCGCATTTATAAAAACTTTGTTATGCTCTTTTATCTGCTGTATGAGCTTTTCCGTACTTTCATTCCTGATTAGTCCGATGTATTGATGATTGAGAATTGAAAGTACATCTTTGTGATAAAACAGCGTTTCTGTTTCGTTTGTTTTTGCATTTTTCTGAAGCTGAATCATGGCCAACAACAGGCTGTATGCCGGAGTTACAGAAACAGGATATCCCATGGTCACATTGATGCCTTCTATATTTTCCGGCAATGAATTCAATACGGGAAGCAACAAGTGTTCATCCGGCAGGACAATTGCTGTATGGTTGGGATCGTTCGCAGGAATATTTTGTTCTTTGAGCAATTCAGGGAGGACTTTTGTCTGAGCAATGTCGTAAGATGTGTTCAGAAACCGAATTTGTTTTTCGGAATTTATGATGGAAGGGCTATTAGTCAGCATATTAGGGAATTCTTTCAGATTTTCCCTGATAAACTGCCCTGCTTCATGATTTTTGAGATAGTATTCATCGTAATCCCAGTAAAATTCAGCTTTGTTTTGGTTTTTCAAAAACCGGAACAGTTTCTTCTCACAGGGTGTCAAGGCATTAAAACCTACAAAAATGTATTTTTTTTCGCCTGCATTTAATTTAGTTGAGCTGATCAGGTCACTTACAGCACGGTAAATTTTTCCTTCGTAGGCATATTTTTTTTTGTCAAGCAACTGATTAAGCTGAATATACACATTGTATAGAATATCCCATATACTTAAAAAATCCTTCTGTTCGTCAGATAAACTGCTTATCTGAAAAGTATCCCAAAAGCGGCGTATTGCATCAATTTGATCCTGTGTCAGATATGTGAACTGATCTTCAATAGATTTTATCGAAGACAGGTTTTGAAACAAATCTCCCGGATTAATCAAATATTTGTCGATATCGTCAAAATCATGTAAGAGCATTTCTCCCCAGAAATAGAACTCATCAAACGGTTCGTTGTATCCCTTTTCCTTGTTGAAAAGCTGGTGCATATCAAAAATAAGCATCATACTATCCGCCAGTTGCAGCCCCGTAAATTGTTGCATTAAATCGTTGATTGTATATATCTGCGGCGACCAAACCGGCTGATCAAGATTTTCCGATAAATACTGACGAAAATACAAACCCGCCCTGCGGTTGGGGAATACTATAGTAATATCCTTAAGCTCACCTTTATTTTGAGTATAGATATCTTTTGCTACTTCCTGAAGAAAATATG
>JBNJFT010000207.1:0-2069 GCA_051747065.1 Bacteroidota bacterium
AAAAAAGAAGTTGAAAATTCTTTAGATACTGCAACAAAAAAATATTACACTACTTTTTTTATGTGTAACCAATGCGAAAAAATCTATTGGAAAGGAAGCCATTATCAACAAATGACTGAATTTCTGAGTGAAATAGCAGATTTTAATACTTAAACGGAAGATAGTTAGGTAATTTCAGACGTAGCGAGCAATATCTACAGGAGAATTCAGAATGCAGAATGCAGAAAGCAGAATACAGGCACATTCAGAAGTAAAAGATATATTTTAAAAACAGTTTTTTTGGCTAATAGAGAAGTAGTAAGTAGCCAGTAGTCAGTAGTCAGTAGCGATTTGGCAACAGTTAAAGGCTATAGAATTCATTTCTTTTAACGCCATTTATTTAAACTGCTCATAAAAAGCGTTTTTGTCTTTCTACTAAGCAACTAATGCTATCTACTTCTTGGTTAATTGAGGAGCGTTTTAATATTTACCTTATACTTCTGAAAATGCCCATCTTAAATCTTAAAATACCTGTAAAAATACCTGTCTTTATGAACCATATCATTCAGAGAAACTCTTGATTTTTCATGTCGCTCAGGATCAACCTCATCAGCAGGATAACCTATGGGAATTAATGCTATAGGTTCTATCCCTTCAGGTAATTCCAAAATTTCGGCACATTTCATTACATCAAATTTACAAACCCAGCATGTAGCAAGACCTGCATCCGTTGCTGCAAGGGTTAAATGGTCGATTGAAATAGCCAGGTCAATGTCTGTATGATCTTTCCCGTCCGATCGCCGCCATGCAACTTTGTGATCGCCACAAGCAACAATAATGAGGGGAGCAGATTGTATCCAGTCTTTTTTGTAGCACGATTTGATCTTTTCCAGATTTTTTTCATCCTGAACTACAATGTAATGCCAGGGCTGTTTATTTTTGGCAGAAGGTGCAACTCGCGCAGCCTCTAACACTTGCATCAGTTTTTCTTCTTCTACTTTTGAATCTTTATACTTTCTGCAAGAATACCGCTTCTTTGCTAAATCTATGAAATCCATATGCAATTTTATTAAGTTTTACTTTTGACTATTTGAATTTTTCTTCCTTCGATTTCGACAATATCGCCTTCTCTTAATTTTGCTCGCTTTCGTGTCTCTAAATTTCCGTTAACATCTACCAATTGGTCTTCTACCATCATTTTAGCCTCAGCCCCGCTGGAAGCAATGTTCTCAGCTTTCAGTAATTTAATCAATTCAATATACTCGGCATCGGCGCTAATTTCAAAATATGTCATAATTTTATTTTTATCTTTTCCATTAATTCAGGCATCACTTCTGAGGCTTTGCCCTGCAAATAGATATCTGTAAGAGAATCTGTGAATAAGGATTTTTTGGGATTAACCTCAATAATCTTCACACCATTTTCTTTCGCCATTTGTGGAATTAAAGAGGCCGGAACAACTTCCCCGGTCGTTCCGATAACAATGAACACCTGTGCTTGCTGAGCCTCCTCTACGGATTTTCTATAGGCAAATTCAGGAATCATCTCTCCAAAAAAGATGAAATCGGGTTTCAACACTGAACCACATTTTTCGCACCGGGGCGGCAATTCCTTAATCAAATCCTCTGTTACCGGATAGGTGATATCACATTCTTTACAAATTAAGTTGCGGGAATTACCATGAAACTCATACACAGTTTTGCTTCCGGCTTCCTGATGAAGATTGTCGATATTTTGGGTGATAACACTTGATAATAAACCCATCTGTTCTATTTCTGCAAGAACTTTGTGCGCTGAATTTGGTTTAGCACTGCCAAAAAAATCGTAAAACAGCTCTTTAATAACTGACCAAGACTCTTCAGGATTGGAATAAAAATAACTCAAATCAAGGATTCCCGGATCGTATTTACTCCATAACCCGTCCTTTCCACGAAAAGGAGGAATACCGCTTTCTACCGAAACGCCGGCGCCTGTAAAGCCAACATTTCGTTTTGAATTCAATATCAAGTCTGCTGCAGAATTTAATTTATTATCATCCATAGACAATTTCTTAATTTCTACTTTCAAAATTAATGCATTTGCCTATAATG
>JBNJFT010000207.1:2169-4263 GCA_051747065.1 Bacteroidota bacterium
GGCTGGAAGGATCTGTTTCTGCAGCGGGATTGACTACGTCATTTGCTCCAATAACTACAGCAACATCGACATTTTCCATTTGCTCATTGGCTTCTTCGCTTTCTAATAGCTTTTCATAAGGCACGTCAGCCTCGGCAAGCAACACATTCATGTGCCCGGGCATTCTTCCGGCTACAGGATGAATAGCGTATTTTATATCTACACCACTCTCCGTTAACAACTGATCCAATTCACGCATCAGCATTTGTGCTTTCGCAACAGCCAGTCCATAACCCGGAATAATCATGACTTTCGGGGAATAGTTTAACAGTACGGCAGCGTCTGTAACACCTACTTCCTTAATACTGCCGCTTTCATCTCCACCTTTTTCACCGCCGGAAAATGCACCAATAATTACATTAAACAACGACCTGTTCATGGCATTGCACATAAGAATGGTAAGAATAGTACCTGCGGAACCAACAAGTATACCACCTGTTAACATTACAAGGTTACCGTAAAGGAAACCTCCCAAAGCTGCAGCAATGCCTGTAAAAGAGTTCAGCAACGAAATTACAACCGGCATATCTGCTCCGCCAATTGGTGAAACAAATAATACCCCATAGAGCAAGGCAGCTCCGAATAGAATAAAAACTAAAGGATAAAGCTCATAAAGGTTGGTTCCCCCAAAAGACATAATAAATACGATAAACCCAAGTATTCCGAAGAATAAAATCACATTAATGACTCGCAAAATTGGTTTACGGATATCTTTAACTTTCCCGGCAAGTTTTCCATAAGCCATCATACTTCCGGAAAACGAAACACTTCCAATGACTACACCCAAAAATATAACCAGGGCTTGCCAATTGAAAAGACCATGTTTTGAAATTAACTCTGGTTCTATGTTTGGAAATTCCATTAAAGCAATAAGCGCTGCTGCAGCACCACCCATTCCATTAAAAAAGGAAACAAGCTGCGGCATCTCTGTCATTTTAACCCGTTTTGCAATAAGCCAACCTGTTACAGTTCCCAAAATAATGGCAGCTAAAATAAGGCCTATATTTTTTATACTTTCTCCCTCATAGCGGTGTAAAAACAAAGTGGCTACAATAGCGATAAACATTCCCGCTGCCGCCCACAAATTTCCTTTCTTTGCAGTATGAGGGTGGCTTAACATCTTTAACCCATATATGAATAATACCGATGCTATCAGATATATTATCTCCAGCACAGAATCACCAAATGTAAATTGAACTTGTTTTTGAAATTCTATTATCTTATCCATAGCCTATTATTTTTGCTTCTTTTTAAACATATCCAACATCCGGTCTGTTACGACAAAGCCACCAACCACATTCAGAGTTCCGAGAAAAACAGCAAGGAAGCCAAAAATCTTAGTCACGTTTGTGTCTGCATGGCCTAATACAATTATAGCACCAATAACAACAACCCCATGTATTGCATTTGCGCCTGACATAAGCGGAGTATGTAAAACGGCAGGAACGTGAGAGATTACTTCCACCCCTAAAAAGATGGACAAGATTACAATAAAAATAGCTTCACTATTGACATAAATAAATTCAAGTATTCCTTCCATAATAACGATAGATTTTAGTATACAACTTGTTTAAGCTTTTCATCCTTAATTTCACCCTGATAGACAACGCATGTTGCTTTTATAATTTCATCTTCAAAATTGACCTTCAGGTTACCGCTTTCATCGATGAGCAGTTTCAAAAAGTTAGTCAGATTATTACCAAACATTTTGCTTGCATCAGAGGGCAGTTCTGAAGGGTAATTTGAATTTCCAATAATCAATACACCATTATGCTGATATGTTTCATCATTCTTTGTCAGCTCACAGTTTCCTCCTGAAGAGGCGGCAAGATCAATTATAACAGAACCGCTCTTCATCTTTTCAACTGTATCCTTTCGAATCAATTTAGGAGCTTCTTTTCCGGGAATCTGAGCCGTAGTAATAATCACATCAGCTTTTTGAGCATGGTCCTGTATTAACTGCTCCTGTTTTTTCTTATAATCTTCCGTCTGCTCCACAGCATAACCTCCAGCTTCAGCACTTTCTTTTGCGCCTTCCACTTCTATAAATTTTCC
>JBNJFT010000208.1:0-4253 GCA_051747065.1 Bacteroidota bacterium
GGTTCAGCGCCCGGATACCAGCTTGCCCACCACTGAACTCCAATGTAGGCCAAAAATGTCCCAATGCTGATTGTCAAAGCTGAACCTACATTTCCTCCCTCGCCAATTTTCGGGAAAAAGTTAAAGGCCCAGTCGGGTAACTGAGCTTGCAATCCACTGATACCTCCAACCTGTTCAGTCGATAAAACAACGACTGCAAGTATAATCGAACCGGCCATAGCAATAAAAAACTGAATAGCATCGGTAAGTGCCACTCCTAATAAACCGGACAAAGAGGAATAAAACGAGGCGATCAGCATTGCGCCTCCAATATACCAGATGACATGGCTTTCGGGGATATCAAAAAATACAAGCAATATGGTTTCCAACGCTAAGTTTACCCAGCTAATAATCAGTACATTCACAAACAATCCCAGGTAAACCGACTTAAAACCGCGTAGAAATGCAGCTGGCTTTCCACTGTAGCGAATTTCAATAAATTCAAGCTCTGTAAGGACGTTCGCCCTGCGCCACAAATCAGCAAAAAAGAAAGTAGTGAGCATGCCGCCAATGAGCATGTTCCACCACAGCCAGTTTCCTGAAATTCCGTGCTGATTTACAAGTTCGGTTACCGCCAGCGGAGTGTCAGCGGCAAAAGTCGTGGCCACCATTGAAATGCCGGCAATAAACCAGGGCAATTTCCGACCTCCCAGAAAAAAATCAGCCAAACTGCGACCGGCTCTTTTTCTGTACCGAAAGCCAATAAATAACGCAATTCCTATATAAAGAACGATTAAACTCCAGTCAATTAGTTTTAATTCCATAAAGCATTTGAACAGGTTACCGTTTTATCATCAAATTTTTTTATGTTTACTTCCTCAATTGTTGTTTCAAAACTAATTTTTTCCTTGCAATTATGGGTAACATTTTAAGGGAATTATTAACACAAACTATTAACAAAACTATATTCTCATGAAAAAAACATCACTATTCACTACTTTGATTATCATTTTAACCACATGCTTCAGCTTTGCACAGGATAAAAAGCTGGATATTGAAAAAGCCGTTATTGGCCAATACAGGGAGTTAGCCCCGGAATCTATTTCTCGTTTAGGCTGGATTCCCGAATCCAATGACTATCATTTTATGGAAGATAAAGAGTTAAAAGTTTCTTCAGCCGAATCCCGTGAAGAGAAAAGCATTCTCTCGCTGGAGAAACTGAATGAAATGCTTGATTTCAAAGAAAAAGATGAAAAACTCAAACGTTTCCCTTCTTTTTCCTGGTTGGATAAACAGACCATTCAGTTCAACCATAAAAACACCTGGTATAAAATCGATCCTTTCGAAAACATAGTGATCGATTCTTTAGCTCACAGAGAAAAAGCCCAAAACATGGATTATTGCAAGATAAATGATCATTTTGCATTCACCATTAAAAATAATCTTTTCATAAGCGACTAT
This sequence comes from Bacteroidota bacterium, assembly GCA_051747065.1. GTDB lineage: Bacteria > Bacteroidota > Bacteroidia > Bacteroidales > UBA12077 > JAGXLC01. Next base: position 1,441 of record JBNJFT010000208.1, read on the forward strand.
TCCGGTAAAGAGACACAGATCAGCAATGAATCAAATGAAGAAATTGTTTACGGGAAGGAAGTTCACAGAAGGGAATTTGGCATCAACACCGGAACATTCTGGTCGCCGGAAGGTAAAAAGCTGGCTTTCTACAGGAAGGATGAAACCATGGTGACAGATTATCCTTTGGTTGACATTACGGCTCGCATTGCGGAATTGAAAAATGAAAAATATCCGATGGCAGGAATGAAAAGCCATCACGTGAAAGTAGGTGTCTATGACATAAACTCCGGTGATATCATCTATTTAAACACCGGCGAACCAAAAGAGAAGTATTTAACAAATGTCTCCTGGGGCCCTGAAGGCAAATTCATCTACATTGCTGTATTGAACCGCGACCAGGACCACTTGAAAATGAACCGATACAATTCTGAAACCGGCGAATTCGTTGAAACGCTCTTTGAAGAAAAGCATGAGAAATATGTGGAACCACAAACTCCCATCAAATTTCTTCCCAATTCCAATAAAAAATTCATCTGGACCAGCCGCCGCGACGGTTATAATCACATCTACCTGTTCAACACAAAAGGGAAACTCCTGAAACAGCTTACTCAGGGTGAATGGGAAGTAAATAATAGTTTTGTGAAATTTGATGAAAAAGGAGAAAATATTTTCTTCAGCGCAAATAAACAAAGCCCAATTGAACAACACACTTACAAGGTAAATATAGAAAGTAGTGACATAACTTTACTTACAGAAGGTGAAGGTTCTCACAGAAGCAAACATAGCGGCAAAGGAGAATATCTGATTGACAAATATTCCAGTAAAAACAACCCCGGCACTACAGAAATTGTAGACACAAAGGGGAATAAAGCCAGGGAACTGCTGCAGGCTAAAAATCCTTTAAAAGAATATAACCTCGGAGAAGCCAAAATTGGAACAATTAAAGCGGGAGACGGCGAAACGGACCTCTATTACCGTTTGATAAAGCCGGCAAACTTTGATCCGGATAAAAAATATCCTGCAATTATTTACGTATATGGCGGGCCGCATGCACAACTGGTTACCAACAGATGGTTGTCAGGCGCACGCATGTGGCAATATTACATGGCCCAGGAAGGTTATGTAATGCTGACTATTGATAACAGAGGTTCTGCAAATCGTGGAATGGAATTCGAGAGTGCTGTTTACAGAAACCTTGGAAAACACGAGGCAGCAGATCAAATGCAGGGCGTTAAATTACTCGAAAATCTCGGATATGTAGACACCAGCAGAATCGGTATACATGGCTGGAGTTACGGCGGCTTTTTGACTACAAGCTTAATGCTGAAAAAGCCGGAAACATTTAAAGTTGGCGTAGCCGGCGGCCCGGTAATCGACTGGAAATATTATGAAATAATGTATGGAGAACGCTATATGGACACGCCCGAACAAAACCCCGAAGGTTATAAAAATGCAAACCTTAAAAACTATGTGACAAACCTCGAAGGAGAATTGATGCTCATTCAGGGATATATCGATAAGGTGGTTGTTCCCCAGCATGGAATGAGTTTCATTAGAGAATGTGTAAAAAATGATGTTCCTGTCGATTACTTTATCTACCCGAGGCATGAACATAATGTAAGAGGAAAAGATCGAATTCACCTCATGAAGAAGGTTACAAAATATTTTGAGGATTATCTGTAACGGATAAGAAAGAACAAAACAAAAATTGCCATCTTCTGCGGGAAGGTGGCAATTTTTGTTAATGGTAACAATTCCATTAGTTCGTTTCACACCAAATTCAATTCATTATCTTTTGTCTCAATTTTAAATTTGATATCTGCATTTAGGGCTCTGAATATCTTTAATACGGTAGTTATTGTCATATTCCTGGATCCTCTTTCCAGTTTTGATATCTCTGATCTTTTTACTCCAATCATCTCACCTAATTGTGCCTGAGTTAATTTTTTCTCGTTGCGTAATTGTTTTATCATATCACCCAACACATCTAGTTTTAAATCAAACTCATAGAGATCTCTTTTCTTGGTACCTTCTTTACCTAGATATTTCTCTTTAATATCATCAAATCGCTTAAACTTAATATCTTTTGTTAACATGGCTACTTATTTTTTGAAAAATAAAATGCTCTAATCTTTATTGCTCGATCAATCTCAGTTTTTGGTGTTTTTTGAGTCTTCTTGATAAATCCATGTGTTGCAATAACAAGTGTATCTTTATTATCCCTCCTATCCCAAAATGCCAGAAGTCGGTATTGAGTTGATCTATATTTTGTTCTAAACTCCCATATTTCTTTTGTCAGTTTTTTAAAAATCTGGGGATCAATAGAATATTTGGTTTTATCAATGTTATAAATTATCTTGTCTCTTGCCTTTTCATCAATTTTATCAAGAAACTCTTCAACTTCATCCGTTAATAGAATATCAAAATATTCACTCATTTATTTATCATTTTAAACGGATGAAAATACAAAAATGTTTCCATATATAGAAACAAAATTAAATTTTATTTTCGAATAGCCATTACGGCTTAACAAAATTATTACTATTTTATTAAATCAAAGTGACGTTATCATTATTTTTGGCAAATATTAATGAAAAATCAATGCAGCATTGAGTAGCTCCATTACATACCGTAATATCTGGAAAATCGCTTATCCGATCATTCTTGGCAGCGCTATTCAAAATATTATAAGGTTTACCGACACGGCATTTTTAGGGCATGTGGGAGAAACCGAACTTGGTGCGGCCGCAATCGGCAGCGTTTTCTATATGACTTTCATGATGCTCGGCATCGGCTATAGTGTCGGAGGGCAGATTATTGTTGCACGCAGA
>JBNJFT010000209.1:0-1910 GCA_051747065.1 Bacteroidota bacterium
AAGTAGAATTCCCGGGATACAGTGAAGAATGGTACAAAAAGTTAATTGAAGAAACCGGCGATAAATTTAAAGTTCCCGACGAAGACGAATAATTGAGAGAATATAAACCAAAATACAAAGAAGCTGTTCAGAGTGAAAATCTGAACAGCTTCTTTTTTTGTGAATAATTCAACCTAAAAAACAATACAGAAACTAATACGTCTTTTTCTTCAGAAGCTCTACGAATTCATTAATGTCCTCTTCCGTTGTATCAAACGAAGTCATCCACCGGACAACTCCTGTTTCCTCGTCCCAAACGTGGAAGAAATATTCATTCTGCAGATCCTCAATGATCTCTTTTGGTATCTGAGCAAATACGCCGTTGGCTTCAACTTTCTGGGTAATCTTTACATCTTTTACTGTTGATGCTTTTTCAGCAAGCAATTTAGCCATGTCATTTGCTTTCTTGGCAGTTTTATACCATAGATCTTCGGTTAAGTAAGTTGAAAACTGGGCTGAAATGAACCTCATTTTTGAAGCAAGCTGCATCCCCTGTTTGCGCATGTATTTAAATTCCTCGCCCATTATATCATTGAAGAATACAATAGCTTCACCATACATCATTCCGTTCTTGGTTCCACCAAAAGAGAGGACATCTACACCCACGTCTTTTGTAAATTCCCTGAAACTTTTTCCAAGAGCAACTGCGGCATTTGCAATGCGTGCGCCGTCCATGTGCACATACATATTGTTCTGATGGGCAAAATCACAAATTTCTTTAACCTCTTGGGGAGTGTAGATAGTTCCCATTTCGGTAACCTGACTGATAGAAATAAGTTTAGGCTGAGAATGGTGCTCAAAATTTAATCCATGCATGTGTTGTTTTATTCCATCAACTGTAAGTTTTCCGTTTTCAGTGCTCACCGGAAGCAGTTTAAAACCATTAAAGCGTTCAGGAGCACCGCATTCATCTTCGTTTATATGTGCAGACTCCGGGCATATCACTGAATGGTAAGGACGCGAGAGTGCACCAAGTCCCAGGACATTTGCTGCAGTTCCCAGGAAAACAAAATACACAGAAATATCGTCCCCAAACTGATCCCTGAATTTCTTTATGGCATCCTGAGTGTACGGATCATCTCCATAAGCGATAGTATGTCCATTATTAGCATCGTTTAGAGCTTTCATTATTTCGGGATGTACGCCGGAACTGTTATCGCTGGCAAAACCTTTTTTATTTATCATAATTGTATGTTTTAATTTTCCAGTAAAATTTCTTTTCTGACTTCTTCAAATATAAAAAAAGTCCGGGTGAAAAACCCGAACTTTTAATTATGATCCTATACAGAAAAAAACGTTTAAACGGCTTAAAACTTTTCATCGTATTTTGTCCACAGATCATCGCCTAAATCCCAGGCTTTTTCGACTACTTTATTTCCCCATTTGTTCGTATGTTTGGTCAGGAATTCTTTAGCCTTTTCGGGATCTTCCTCATATAGTCTTTGGGCTTTTTCATCAATTTCCTCCTGCTTTTCAAAAACTTCCTTTTGCCATGGAATCCATACTTCATCAATGTCTTTGTGCATATCGCCCCATCGTTGAGCTGCCAGTGTACCTAACCTGTTAAAAGCCCACCATGCAGATTCGCGGGTATAACCATTTGTTCTGCCCGGGGTTTTGTATGAATCGGGTAATTTTTCTGTGCCGGCATAAACCGGAATGTAAATTGAAGAAGCAATATTGTCCTGTGCCAACCAGGTTACTCCGCCAATTTCATCAGGGAGCCAATCTCTGCACTGGATGATTGTTCCGTACATTGTGTACCAGCGGGCAATAGTTCGTTCTCCCAAAAACCTGATATCTCCGGTTTCGTCATCTACCTGATACCAACCACCGCTAACATCTGATATATCAAGCTGATCATAAGGCAT
>JBNJFT010000209.1:2010-4250 GCA_051747065.1 Bacteroidota bacterium
TTCCTTCTCCGGGCCCAACTACTTCAAAATGCCATACTTCCTGATCATCAGCAATAGTAAGACATTCACCTGCATCATTCCATCCGTATTCTTCAAGTAAATCACCAGCCATTTTGATCGCTTCGCGCGCTGAAGTGCATCGTTCCAACATCAACTGGGCAAGGCGTTGACAATCAATCAGTGATTCGTCAGATACTAATTCATCACGGCCGCCAAAAGTTGATTCTCCTATAGCAAGCTGGTGCTCGTTCATAGAAGGATAAGCTGTATTCAGGTATTTGTTTGTATGCTCTACCTGCGGAATCGATCCAATTTCTTCATGTTTATAGGCGGGCATTGCCTTGGTTGTATCCTTAGTACGCTTATACATCGGGACTTCTTCTCCATCCTGATGATCCTGAGCTTCCTGAATATCCATCCAGGAACGGGTTCGGTGACTATCATCCGTATGTGAAGTCATTACGGAACCGTCAAAACTTGCACTTTTCCCAACGGTAACAGATGTGCACCCCTCGGGAAAACCTCCTTCCCAGTCACTTTTATCCTGAGAGGCAGCGTTCTGGGAAAAAAGAAATGAAATGAATAAAGTAAAAATAAAAATTGCAAAGGTTTTTGTTTTCATAATTTATTGATTTTTAATATTTAGTGACATGAATAACATTTTTAAAATTTTCAGTGTTTTTACCCAAACTGAGCAGTTTATGCTAATATAAGAATTGCCGGGTTATTTTTTTTCAGACATATATCTCTTAATCATTTAATCAACCAAAATAATAAATTTCTTAAAACATTTCGTCTATTAATTAAAGAAAACACTTGAGAAAATTCATAAATAGTATGATGAATAAAAGTTTATCAGAATTTTTTTTCAATAATTATTTTTATAAATTGTAAAGCATATAATTATTTTAGTCAGAAAAATCAGAAAAACAGAAGTTTATGGAAAAAAAACTTGAATTTAAAAAACAGCTTTATAATCGTTGTATGGAAGTATTGGAAGAAAGTGCTGAAACTGCCAGACAACAAATGAATGAGGTTCAGGAAGATGCTAACGAAGCGGAACTGGAACATGATGTTTTCGATGGTTCAAGGTCAGAACTTTTAAGAAAGAGGGATATTTATGCTGAACAACTTCAAAAAGCCGTGGACGATATTCAAATCCTCAAAAAAGTTTCCTTTGAGCAACTTTCTAAGCAAGTAGAATTTGGAGCTGTTGTCATCACAAACAAACAAAATATGTTTATTGCCCTTGGATTGGGAAAAGTTACAATGGACGGTGAAACATATTTTGTTATTTCTAAAGATGTTCCTATATATAAAGCTATGGAAGGTCTGAAAAAAGGAGATGAATTTGAATTCAACAATATGAAATTTACTATTAAAGATTTGTTCTGATTAAAGCGGAGGAATAGAGCAATTTGAATTATGAAAAAACTAAAGATCAGCGGCAAGGATTTGAGGAAGGCAGGAATTAAAAATGACAGGGCTGCCAGTATCACAAAAAATGTTCTTCAAAAACATTACAAACAACTCAGAAAAAAAGATGCGCTGGAAATTGTTAAAAAAATAATCAATAATCCGGACAAATACTGGAATCATCCTGAATTAGGTCAAGTTGCCGAGGCTGTAAAAACACCTCAGAAAACTGCATCTAAGTCTGTAAAACTCTCAGAAACCAAGCCGTATTCGATCTATGGAGAAAACCACATAGAAGCCGGTGCTCTTGACCAAATGGAAACAGCTATGAAGCTTCCAATTTCTGTGAAAGGTTCACTCATGCCAGATGCACATCAGGGATATGGCTTGCCCATCGGAGGAGTCTTAGCTACAAAAAACGAGGTTATTCCTTATGGAGTCGGAATGGATATTGGTTGCAGGATGTGCATGTCCATTTTCCCCATTGACAAAGACTATATTCAATCCAATACTTCAAAACTTAAAAATATTCTGGATGAACATACCCGCTTTGGACGCTCCGAATTTAATGAAAAAAAGGAGCACTCTATTATGGATCGGGAAGAACTCAAAGAAATCTCTTTTTTAAGGACATTGAAGAAAAAAGCATATGATCAACTGGGAACCTCGGGACATGGGAATCATTTTGTGGATATAGGAATAGTCGATATAAAGGAAAGTATTAAGGAGAAGAATTTATCTCCGGGAAAATATTTTGCCATATTATCGCATAGCGGTTCCAGGGGCACGGGTGCAGAAATTGCCCGTTATTATACAAAAGTGGC
>JBNJFT010000210.1:0-4233 GCA_051747065.1 Bacteroidota bacterium
ATTTAAGTGCTCATTAATCATCTTCAATTGACTGCTGCTCAATTCAATATTGGCAGCACGAGCATTTTCTTCAACCTGTTTGGATGTACGGGCTCCTGCTAAAGCTACCGTAATACCTGGCTGATGTATAGTCCAGCTTAAAACCAACTGAACCAGAGATATATCAAATTCTTCTGCAATTGGTCTAATTTTACTTAAAAAATGGTTCACTTTTTGAATATTATGAGTAGAAAAATATGGGGAATCCTTTCTGTTATCTCCTTCCCCAAGCGGGGTATCCGGATTAAATTTGCCTGACAACAAACCGCGTTGTAAAGGGCTATAAGCTAAAATACTTTTATTATTATCCTGTGCATAGGGAATAATATCCTTTTCAATATCGCGCCTTAACATACTATACGGCAACTGATTGGCTTCTATAGAAAACGTTTTTTCTGCTTCTTTCATTTGTTCTAATGAATAATTACAAACTCCACCGGCTCTTATTTTACCCTGATCTTTCAACCGGTCAAGTGCTTCCATGGTTTCTTCAATGGGGGTATCGTCAACCGGCCAATGCTGCTGATAATAATCAATATAGTCTGTTCCCAGCCTTCGCAAACTATCCTCACATTCCTTAATGACACTATTTTTATCAGCTTTTAGATATACATTATCAAAAAGTCTTCTCATTTTCAAATCCGAACGAAATGTATCCTGAGATCCGGATTCTTTCCAATGCATGCTGAATTTTGTCAGAATTTGGAATTGGTCTCTCTTGCCTTTGATTGCCTTTCCAACTAACTCTTCACTTAAACCCGTCCCATAAATAGGGGCAGTATCAATAGTTGTCATTCCCAATTCATAACCTTTTTGAATTGCCTGTACAGCTTCTTTTTCATCGCTTCCACCCCACATAAAACCTCCGATAGGCCATGCGCCAAATACAATGGCTGACAATTTTATTCCGCTTTGTCCAAGTTCTCTGTATATCATATATAGATAAACTTTTTACTAAGTTAACAAGTTACGACATAATATGTTTTCAAACAAACTTTAATTATATTTCGTTCTATTAATATAAACTAAAGTAATATTTTTTTTTAAATGTTTATGGACGAATATAAACGATTTGCCTGGTTGTATGATTTTTTTCTGCATGCTGTCATTCACAAAGTAAGAAGAAAAATAACCGATATTATTGTCCAGCAGGGAGCAGACAGCATTATTGATATTTGCTGTGGTACGGGGAACCAATTAAAGTCCCTCCGCAAAAGAGGATATAAAAACATCACCGGTATTGACATTTCACATTCCATGCTAAAACAGTCTGAAAAAGGACAAATTAAAGGCACATGCCAAAACCAGGATGCAGCTGCACTTAAATTTGAAACGGATAGTTTTGATGCAGGCATTATTGGGTTTGCTTTACATGAAAAATCAATAGATACTGCAAAAAAGATACTAAAAGAAGCAAAGCGGGTACTAAAACCCAACGGTTCACTCATTATTCTGGATTACAACCAGGAACAAAAAGTACCATGGTACATCAAAGCGATGATACGTATTATCGAAAGATTTGCCGGAAAAGAACATTACAGAAATTACAGGCAATACCAAAAAGAGGGAGGCCTTGACATGCTGATGAATGAAAAAGAGCCAACAGATGAATTTTTTTTCCATAGAGGTATTACTATGCTCAAAGTCTATAAAGTCTAACAGATTCCAAAAGAGCCGATATTGAAAAGAAGAAACAAACACAACAAAAAAAGCACTCAATATCTCAAGGTAAATAATGCTTACATTCATTTCATTGAACAAGGCACTGGTGAACCTATTCTTTTTCTTCATGGAAATCCCACATCTTCCTATATTTGGCGCCACATTATTCCCTGTCTTAATGAAGAAGCAAGATGTATTGCTCCTGATTTGATTGGTATGGGAAAATCTGATAAACCAAATATCGAGTACAATTTTATGGATCATTACGTTTTTATCCGGGACTTTATTAAAAATATGGAATTAACGAATGTCACGCTTGTATTGCATGATTGGGGTTCCGCTCTCGGATTTTACTACGCCATGAATCATCCTGATAATATCAAAGCAATTGCATTTATGGAATCTATCATAAAGCCATGGAAATGGAAAAATCTTAAATGGAATTACCGGCTGGCTTTCAGATTTTTAAGAACCCCTGGCATTGGAGAGGCTATGATCTATGGGCGGAATGCATTTCTCAATGATGTCCTACCCAACTTAATTCAAAGAAAATTGAAAAAAAATGAACTTAGGATTTACAAAGCTCCTTTCAAAAAATCATCCCACAGAAAACCGATGCTGAAATGGCCAAGAGAAATACCTATAAATGGAAGACCCAAACACACATATCAAATTGTGAGTGGATACAGCAATTTTCTCAAATATTCAGTCCACCCAAAACTTCTGCTCTATGCTCAAACCGGAGCAATGATCAGAAAAAAAGAAGTAAAATGGGCACAAAGTCAATTCAGAAACCTGACCTGCCAATATGTTGGACCCGGCCTCCATTTTCTACAAGAAGACCAACCGGAAGAGATTGGTCTGAAATTAAAGGAGTGGTGGCTGAGAATAAAGTAGGCTATCTCAAAAGTAGCGACAAATATCTGAAAAAGAATACCGACACCGACCTGCCGGCAAGCAGACAGAAAAAAAATCCATAAGGCTATGCAAACCTTTACTATTTATTAAAATCACAGGGCAAACACCTTTTTCTAATAATTTTGTCCCGTTATCTTTTTTATAGTTCCACTTTTTCTTTATAATTGTTATCCGAAAAACAAACAATAAAAAATACATTTTGTGCATGTGAATAAATATTTTGCAATAAATGTCGTACACTTAACCTGAATTATTCACAAAAAACAATTAAGTTATTAGATTTAAATGTGGTTAGCTCCAAGAAGAAATGTAAGTAATGTCGCCGGACTGCAGGTTTTCAACACGCTCCGGTTTGTTGTTTTTCTTGTTATTGCAATTGTCTTTACTAAGATCGGTCTATCCAAAGAGCAAATTGGTACGTTTGAGATATCGGTCTTTATGGTGAATATTGCCAGTTTCTTTTGGGTAACCGGTATTATACAAGCTTTCCTTCCGCTTTACAAAGGAAGTAAAACTTTTGGCGACCTAGCCAATGAAAAGAAAAACAAATCTCCGGAGATTTTTAATACCTACCTGGTACTGATTTCATTCAGCCTGCTCGTCTTTTTTATTGGACTCATTATTCAAAGCAATTTTTCCGTATTCGGAATCAAAGGAAAAGCTCCTTTGCTAAATGTAACTTTATGGCTTTTGTTACTATCCAGCCCGGCCAATTTGGTTGAGTATATTTACGTAGTAAAGAATAAATCCGGAAACACACTCAGTTATGCATATATCACCTATGGCATTCAGCTTGCTGCTGCAATAATTCCACCTATTCTCGGATATGATGTGATATGGTCGTTGCGTGGCCTTGTTATGGTTGCCATAATTCGCAACATCTGGCTTATAACCCTGATATACAATTACGCAAAAGTCAAATTTTCCTTTCCATTCATAAAAGAATTACTGTCTATTGCAGCCCCCTTACTCATAACTGCATTAATCAGCGGTTCTGCACAATACATTGACGGATTGGTTGTTTCTATTCATTTTGACGCTTCTAAATTCGCTGTATTCCGCTATGGAGCGAAAGAGTTGCCTTTTGTTATTATGCTGGCAACGGGGCTTAGTAACGCTATGCTTACCGAATTCTCCTCAAAAGAAAACATCCGGGACAGTTTACAAAAGATTAAGAAAAAATCTCTGCGAATCATGCATTCCATGTTTCCGCTTTCAATAGTACTTCTATTGTTTGCTGACCCATTGTATAAGCTTATGTTTTCCCCGGAATTTACAAGAAGTGCTGATATTTTTGTGGTTTACCTTTTAACCATTCTGAGTAGATTGTTGTTCCCGCATACGATTCTCATGGGATTGAAGAAAACCCGTGCTGTACTCATTGTAGCAGTGATCGAAGTTATTCTGAATGTTTCTCTTAGCTTTTGGCTGGTCAATCATTACGGTGCTGTTGGAGTGGCCCTTGCAACAATTATAGCCTATTTTGTTGCCAAAGTTATCCTGGTTATCTATAACTATGTAAGAATGAATATCTCACCATTTGAATATATTCCTGTAAAATGGTATGTAGGATATGGTGTCGCTCTGGGAGCAATTTTTATACTGTTGGACCGG
>JBNJFT010000211.1:0-1815 GCA_051747065.1 Bacteroidota bacterium
TGAAGGTGGCGTTCCACCTCTCGAGAAAGAAGAGATTCAAGAGTATCAAAAGGAACTGAAAAATGAATGGGAAGTGATTGATCAGAAAAAGATCAGACAGACCTATTCATTTAAAGATTTCAGAGAAGCACTGAATTTTGCCAATAAAGTAGGTGAGATTGCTGAAGAAGAACAGCATCACCCGGATTTGCATGTTTATTATGGGAAAGTTGTTATTGAGCTGGCAACACATGCTATTGGCGGATTGTCTGAAAATGACTTTATTGTGGCTTCAAAGATTGAAGACATATAAAATAATTTAGTTCAATCTTTACTTAACAGATAATATTTGTTAAATTGTGAATATATAATTAGCGTATTTAAAAAAAACAGGAGAAGACTATGGCAACAATTGGAAACTTATTTCAAAGTGCAAACTGGAAAGAGGAAAAACATGTTCCGGTGATTGAATGTCCCGATAGCGTAAAAGCTGGAGAGATGTTTCAGGTAAAAGCTTCATTAGGTAAAGAAGTTGCTCATCCGAACACGACAGAGCATCATATCCGTTGGATTCAACTTTATTTTAAACCGAATGATGAGAAATTCGCCTACCACATTGGTAATTTCGAATTTGGGGCCCATGGAGAATCAACAGAAGGAGCTAACGAAGGCCCTGTTTATACGAATCATTCAGTTGTAGCGGAATTTAAAACAAACAAGCCGGGCACACTGGTTGCGGCCTCATATTGCAACATCCATGGTCTTTGGGAAAATTCAAAGGAAATAGACGTCAAATAAAAACTTTTAATTACCAAAGTTACTGAGAGGATGAACACTTCCGAAATAGTGTTCATCCTCTTTTTTGTCATTCATTTTGCCTTGTCTGGTAATTCTTTTTGGAAGTGCTCAGCTAATCTGGATACTAGGACTTTACCTGAACTATAATAAATATGTCTTGTAAGTTCGTTAAAAGGAGAGAGCGGAATTGCAAATTCCGCTCAGCAAGGGGGGGAATAATGAAAAAGGCCAAATGCAGTTTATGCATTTAACCTCTTTAATGTTAATCCTCCTCAGATTTTCTATGGGTTTTCTTTCCTTTTTCAATATTTTCTTCCAACTCTTCAGTGGCTTCTTCTGCTTCTTTTATTTTTTTCTTTTCCTTCTCGTATTCTTTATCCGAAACTTCTCCGGCTTCTTTTGCTTCTTCGAGTTTTTCTTTCGCTTTTTCTATTTTTTCCCTGGCTCTTTCCAGTTTTACCTCGTTGCTGTCAATGGCTATATCCAGTTCTCTGGCTTTTTTATCTTTCTTTAACCTGGCCTCTCTGGCTTTTTCCTGGCCTTTAGCACGGCCTTCTTCTGCTTTTTCCTGTCCGAATTCTTTTCCGCCTTTTTCTCCTTTTCCTTTATCTTTACCTTTGCCCTTCTCCATGTTTTTTTCTTTCTTCTCCATGGCTTTTTTGCGGGCTTCTTCTCCTTTGCTAGCTTCTTTTTCTGACGTATCCTGAGCGTTTTCGGCTACTTCTTCAGTAGCTTCTTTTCCTTTGCCTTTTTCCTGCTGAGCATATACCCCTTCAACAAAGAAAAGCATTGTGAATGTTACTACTAAAAATAGGATTGTTTTTTTTATCATGGCTTATTGATTTATAAATTATTAACTAATTCGTCCAGCTTTTCAGCTGATTCTTCAATTTCTTTTTTTGCCTCATCAAGTTCTACAGAAACGCTATCTGCATTACTGGCTTCAGCTTCAGGTGTGTTTTTTTTCTCCTGATCAGAAGCTTCTTTGTTGTTTGAGCCGCAGCTTGCTGCTATAAAAGCTAATGCGGCAATGATCAA
>JBNJFT010000211.1:1915-4221 GCA_051747065.1 Bacteroidota bacterium
GGATCGGTAACAAAACAATTTACCGTAAAGAACCCACACGATAAGAAAATAGAGATTTCAGATGTCCGTCTGGCCGGAGATAAAAGTTCAAATTACCGTTTGAACATTAACGGCGTTCAGTCTCATAAGATGACAGATGTTGAATTGGCAGGCAATGACAGCATGTATATCTTTGTCGAAGTTACTGTCGATCCTACCAATCAGAATAATCCGATGGTGATCAAAGATTCAATAGTTTTTGAGACCAATTCGAATACGCAGGATGTGAAACTGGTTTCCTGGGGACAGGATGTGCATAAGATTAATGGCGAAGTTATCGGCACTGATACTTGGGAGGCGGATAAACCATATCTTATATATAACTCCGCTCTTATTGATTCTGGAGCAACGCTTACTATTGAACCTGGCGCGAATATTCATTTTCACAGGAATTCCAGGTTTTATGTTGCCGGTACTGTACATGCCGACGGTACAGAGGAAGACCCCATTGTTTTCCAGGGCGACAGGCTCGGCAGCGATTACGAAGATGTTCCCGGTCAATGGGATGGAATCTGGCTTATGCAAGGAAGTAAGAATAATGTGATGGATTATGTAGAAATAAAAAATGCCATTATCGGGCTGCAGGTTGATACATTAGGCAATACTACAGCTCCAACTCTTGCAATTTCCAATTCAAAAATTAAACACATGTCCTACGCAGGCATATATGCGCAGGGAACGAACATTGAAGCGTATAACTGTGTAATAGGTGACTGTGGGAGTTACGCTTTGGCGCTTACTCTTGGCGGGAATTATGAATTTTACCACAGCACTATTGGTAACTATTGGCATGGTTCTACACGAAGTACTCCTTCTGTTGTTCTGAATAATTATTATACAGATACTCTGGGAAATATTATTACCAGAGGACTGGAAAAAGCCGTTTTTGGAAATTGCATTATTTATGGAAACAAAGGGAGCGAAATCTTACTTGACAAGAAGAAGGAGGCAGCCTTTAATGTCACTTTTGACCACAGTTTGTTAAAATTGGACCCGGAGACGGATACCAACAACAGCTATTATAACAATATTATATTGAATAAAGATCCCAGGTTTGTTTCCACCAATGAGCACGATCTCCTTCTGGACACACTTTCGCCTGCTATTGACAAAGGAAGCGATATTTTTGGCCAGGATTATCCTTTTGACATTGAGGGCAACAGCAGAATATCAGATGAAGGTCCGGATATTGGCGCCTACGAAAGAACTCCGGATAGCGATAATCAGTAGCTTATGAAGATTAATAGAGTAGGGGCCGTTTGTCTGATTTTCTGTGGTGTTTTTATCTCAGGAATTACTTTTCCCCAATCCGGTAAGACCGGATTTAATCCTGAAAAAGACCGTACTCTCAGGTTTATGTTTTACAACGTTGAAAATCTTTTTGATACCATAGAAAATCCTGATGCCAATGATGAGGAATTTTTGCCGGGAGGAACCAGAAATTGGAATGGTTTCCGGTACTATCAAAAAAAGAACAGAATATACAAAACGATTATGGCAGCTGGAGGGTGGAGACCACCTGAGCTTATAGGTTTATGCGAAATAGAAAACGAAACTGTGCTGGAGGATATTCTTTGGAATACTCCTTTTTCAAAGTTTGAATACAAGTATATCCATAAAAATTCACCCGATCACAGAGGAATAGATGTAGCGCTTTTATACGATCCGGAAAGATTTTTCCCGGTTTCAGAAAAATATATTCGCCTTAAATTACCGGATGAATACAGTTCAACACGGGAAATTTTATATGCAAAAGGACATACAAAGCAGAATGATACCATCCATGTCTTTGTCAATCACTGGCCATCCAAATACGGTGGAGCTGCAAAATCGCAACCCAAAAGAAATATTGCCGCTAAAACGTTAAAGGCAGTTACCGATTCAATATTGAAGTCAGAGAAACAGGCAAAACTTATCATAACCGGTGATTTTAACGATGGCCCGACAGCAGAGAGTATTCAGGGTTATTTGAAGGTTAAAGCTCCTGCGGATTCTGTCATTAATCAAAATCTCTACAATCTTTCAGAGCATTGGTTAAATGAAGTTTACGGAACATATAAATACCAGGGGCAGTGGAGCGTCATCGATCAATTAATAGTTTCCGGTAGTTTGCTGAAAAATAGCAAAGAACTGAAAACTACAGAAGAAGATGCACATATATTTGCTCCCTCGTTTTTATTGGAAAAAGATGAAAAATATATAGGAAAGAAACCCTACAGAACGTATGTGGGATTTAAATATAATGGAGGATTTAGCGATCATTTGCC
>JBNJFT010000212.1:0-4197 GCA_051747065.1 Bacteroidota bacterium
CGCAGGTGGTTTTATAATGATCTGGCTTTACGGTGAAAACTGGTTTATGGATTTCAGCATCCTGGGAACAAATATGCGGGAGCTGTTCCAGATGAAAACCGTCAACCTGAGTATTGCTGTCTGGGTTGGTTTTATTGCCCTGTTCGGAATTGCTACCGATAATGGAGTGGTGATGGCAGCCTACTTGAAACAAACATTTGAAAGACGAAAACCTGAAAATGTTCAGGAAATAAGGGAATCTGTCGTTGAAGCAGGCAAGATGAGAATTCGCCCGACTTTAATGACGACAGCGACAACACTTCTGGCATTGCTTCCAATTTTATCATCATCCGGACGGGGAGCTGACGTGATGATTCCGATGGCGATACCAACATTCGGAGGCATGTCCATTCAGGTGATTACGCTTTTTGTTGTACCTATTTTATACTCACAATGGAAAGAACGAAAACTTAAAAACTCTTAATCGAAATGAAGACGATATATAAACTCATATTCCTGACACTTGTAGCAGCTTTTACTCTGCCAGCAACAGCTCAGGAACAAGATTTAGACAACTATTTGAAAGAAGCCGGTGAAAACAACCCTGAACTCAGGGCGGCTTATCATGAATATTATGCTGCCCTGGAAAAAGTCCCTCAGGTTGGTGCTTTACCAGACCCAAAATTAAGTTTCGGGTATTTTATAAGCCCGGTTGAAACAAGGCTTGGGCCGCAACAGTTTAAATTTTCCGTTTCACAGATGTTTCCCTGGTTTGGAACATTAAAAAAACAGGAAGAGGCTTATGCTGAAAAGGCGAAAGTGAAATACCAACAATTTCTTAGCTTAAAAAATAAAGTGTATAAAAAAGTGAAATTGAAATGGTATGAACTCTATAAAGTAAAGGAAGGAATTCGCATCACAAAAGAAAACCTCGATGTGCTTAATTCCCTGAAGCAAATTACGGAAAGGAATTACGAAAGTGGAAAAACGGAAATGACAGATGTTCTGAGGCTGGACGTTAACATCAGAGAACAGGAAAATAAGCTGGAAGGCCTGCAGGAGAAACTTTCAACGGCGAAGACAGAATTCAACTTGTTGTTGAATAAAAACAGGAAAGCGGAAGTCAATCTGCCTCAGGAAGTGAGTTCAGACACATTTGACCTGATTTCTTATCGTGATTCTGTCAGGAACAATCCCGACTTGAAAGCTCTGGAACATAAAGAAACCTCGCTGGAGCATCAACAGGAAGTTGCAAAGAAAAAAGGATATCCCGGCATTTCTCTTGCTCTTGACTATGCGGTAATTGGTGAAAGGAATGATATGCAGGTAGAAAATAGCGGCCGGGATGTCATCATGCCAATGATAGGTATCTCAATTCCACTTTATAGGAAGAAGTATGATGCTATGAAAAAAGAAAAAAAATTGCAGTTAAAAGCTGTACAATCGAACCAGGAGAGCAAAACCAACAATCTTTCTTCAGAATATAAAAAAGCTGAAGAACAATACCTTGATGCTATGCGGAAAGTTGATCTATACCAAAAACAGAGCAATGAAACCGAAAGAATTTATGACCTGTTGGAAACAAATTATTCTTCAGACGGAGGAAATTTTTACGAATTGTTGAAGACCCGCCTGATGGTATTAGAGTTTGAACTGAAACTGGAAAAGGCCAGGGCAAACCAAAATATTGCAATCGCAAAATTAGAATACTTAACCAATCAAAAATAACAAGCCATGAAAATCAATATAAAACGAAAAGATATAATTAAAGGAGCTGCACTGATAGCCGGGGGAATATTAATAGGCGCTCTTCTATTCAGTGCTTCCGGCGATAAAAACGGAGATAAACAGATTGAGGTGGCAGAAGAACATGCACATGATGAACAGTCTGAAGGAGAAACAACATGGACTTGCTCAATGCACCCGCAAGTAAGGCAAGACGAACCAGGTGACTGCCCTATTTGCGGAATGGAGCTTATTCCTGCCGATGAACTGGATGAAGATGAAGCCAGCCAGAGTCCTGACGAGTTCAGAATGACAGAAACTGCAATGAAGCTGGCAAATATTCAGACTTCTACAGTAAAAAAGGAAAAGCCTGAAAAAGAGATCTTGTTAACAGGAAAGATCAATATTGATGAGCGTTTAATAAATACTCAGGCGGTTCACTTTCCGGGCAGGATAGAAGAACTATACCTGAATTTCAAGGGAGAATACGTAAGCGAGGGGCAAACAATTGCTTCCGTTTATTCTCCGGAATTAATTGCTGCACAAAAAGAGCTTTTTGAAGCGTTAAAGACTGATGAATCAAACCCTAAATTGCTGGAAGCTGCGAAATCGAAGCTCAGGCAATGGAAGCTAACGGAAAGCCAAATTCAACAGATTATTGAGAATGGCGAAGTAAAGGAAGAGCTGGACGTTAAATCAAATACCAGCGGCATTGTGCATAAGAAATTAGTGAACAAAGGCGATTATGTCAAAAAAGGCGCAATGTTATATCACATCGCAAGAATTGACAAAGTGTGGGTGATGTTTGACGCTTACCAGGAGGACCTGCAGTTTATTGAAAAAGGCGACAAGATTAAGTTTACCGTCTCATCAATTCCGGGTAAGGCCTTTGAATCAAAAGTAACTTTCATTGATCCGGTAATGAATTCAAAAAGCAGGGTGGCAGAAATTAGAACAGAAGCTCAAAATCATGATGATAAATTAAAACCGGGAATGTTTGCAGAAGGAACACTCAAATCCGATAATATAAGTTCGGAGAAGGAGCTTGTTGTACCCAAAAGTTCAGTTATGTGGACAGGCAGAAGATCTGTTGTTTATGTGAAACAACCTGACAGGGAACAGCCGACATACAGGATGCGCGAGGTTACACTTGGAGCGAACCTTGGGGACCAATATATCATAAAAGAGGGCCTTGAGCTTGACGAGGAAATCGTAACCTACGGAACCTTTGCTGTTGATGCCGCAGCACAGCTTGGAGGCAAGCCCAGCATGATGAATCCTGAAGGTGGCAAAACATCAACCGGCCATGACCATGGCGACATGGAAGAGGGCCAGGAAATGGATCAGGCCTCTGAATCAAAGAGCAAGAAAGGAAAAGAATTAAAATGGCCAAAGTCCGAAGCACAGCAATATAAAAGTATGGTTGAAAGCTACCTTTTATTAAAAGACAATCTTGTGAACGATGAAAAGGCAGATGAATTCGCCGGAGAACTGGTTTCTTCTATTTCAGATGTTGATATGGGTGCATTTTCAGAAAAAGGACACATGAAATGGATGGAATATCAAAAAGTCCTCAAAGAAAAGGCTCAGAAGATACAGGAAGCTAAGAAATTAGGCGAACAAAGGAAACATTTTATCCAACTCTCCGACAACATGATTGAGTTGGTTAAAACATTCGAAGCACCGGAAACAGATAGTGGTTCTTCGTTATATGTTCAGTTCTGCCCGATGGCTAACGATGACAAGGGAGCTTTTTGGTTAAGCAAAGAAGACGAAGTGAAAAATCCTTACTATGGCGACATGATGTTAACATGTGGGGAAGTGAGGGAAGAGATTGAATAATGTTTCAGGTTTCGGGTTTCATGTTTCATGTTGAGACGAAAGTTACGATCTTTCGAGTGAGCCTGGAAATCATCGGCTAAAGACCAGAATAAGAAACCTTTTATCCTGTCAAATTGCAAGGAAGATCGGAACTTTTAGTTAGCTTTTGACGAAATTTTCAGCAGGGGCACAAGCGAACGCTTGCGCCAGACAGAGAAACACAGAACCCGAAACTTGAAACCTGAAACTCGAAACACGGAACACGAAACCCAGCTAGCGCGCGTTTGCAACGCGTGCGACAAACAGGAACCCGAAACTCAAAACCCGAAACAATTAAACAACTATGACAGAAAACAAAATGACCACAGAACGCGCACTTAACATTGCTTTTGCCTTAAGTATGATCACAATCGTCTATAATGTGATCGAAGGTATAATTTCAGTATTCTTCGGAATGGAAGACAAAACACTAGCTTTGCTTGGATTTGGTGTTGATAGTTTTGTCGAGGTGATTTCCGGAATGGGAATTGCGCACATGATATGGCGTATGAAATTCGGCAAGGCTGAATTCACAGATAAATTTGAAAGGCAGGCACTAAGAATCACCGGCTTTGCTTTTTACCTTTTAACAGCCGGTTTAGTTGCCGGTGCGGTAATTAATTTTATTCAGAA
>JBNJFT010000213.1:0-4137 GCA_051747065.1 Bacteroidota bacterium
GGAGGTTTTTGGGAACGCTGAATCCTGCCAATGTATTGGACCAATTTACCTTCAAATGCGAAAGGATATACAATGAACAAACAGTCAAGTTTATCTAAATCCATCCCTTCTCCGAAATATTGCCCTGTTGAGATGACAATCCTGAAATGGCCCTGTTTGATCTGAGCGATCTTATTATTCCTGCTTCTTTCGCTGTCCTCACCATGTATGGTTATAGTTTCAAACTGATCTTTCAGATATAAATTTAAAATTTCCACATGTGCTTTTCTTTCAGTGAGTACCAAGATGGTATTGAACCGGGAAATATTTTCCTGAATATCATTTAGGATCAAGTTATTTCGCTGGGTATCATAAATAAGAATCCTGGATATGGTTTCATAATTGTCAATACGATAATCAAAAGGCGCATATAGGTTTGTTTCTTTTATGTTGATTTCAGGTTTGACATTCTTTTCTTTAAGTTGCTCGCGCTGTTCAACTTTGTGTAAAATATTTCCTATGTAAACAAAAATAAGCTTTTGATCATTATTTTTTCGTTTTGGGGTTGCTGTTAAACCGTATAGATAATATGAATTGAACTTTACAATGGTTTCCCGAAAGGTTTTTGCCGGAACATGATGGCATTCATCGATAATAATGGTGCCGAATTTCCCGGTAATTGTATCTATGTTAGAACTTTTTGACAGGGTTTGAATCATCGCAACGGTTATTCGTTCTCCGGATTTAAATTTTTGCTTTCCAATCTGTCCTATCTCTTTTTTGGGAATTTTCAGAAACGATTGAATTCGTTCAATCCATTGATCAAAAAGCTGCTGGCGGTGAACGATAATTAAGGCAGGCTGGCCTTTCTCTGTAATTATTTGTAGTCCAATGATTGTTTTCCCGCTTCCTGGAGGTGAAACAATGACTCCAAAATCTTTTTCCCTGGTAGATTGCAGAGTAGTATCCTGGTTGGGTTGTAATTGAATTTCACTCTTGAAGCTCACCTCTTCCTGCTTTATTCTCTGATCGATTATCCTAAATGGAATCTGTTTGTTTTTGCAAAACTTAACTAGATCCATTGAAAAACCTCTTGGGATCATTATTTCCTCATCGGACTCTTCAATCAGATTGAAGTATTTTTCAGTTTTATAGGTGCTCTTCCCAAGATTCTTCTTTATCAGGTAATCGGAATTAAAAAAATTGAGTTGCTCACGAATGAAGGTAATGAGTTCTCTGCTTAGCTGATATTTCTTCAAGAAAATCTGGTTTCTGATGAACAATTCCAGTTCAATTGGTTCGCCGGTCTTATAGGATGAAAAAACTTTATCTTGGGGTTTTTCCTCAAAAAGGTTTTCATAGATTTTTTTAAAACGTTGACTGGAGAGTTTTTTAATGGATCCAAGAAATTTCCATTGATTTTCAAATGGCTCCATGCTTTGTGGTTCAAGAAAAACTGAATTGTTGTGTTTAATGGATGTTCCATGTAATGGTAAAGCGATTAAATTTCCAAATCCCTTGCCAGAGTGAAAATCCTGATTTGGGAAAAGCCTGTCAAAACTGGGTTCTTTTTTAAAATGTGATACAATTCCGGAAGTTCTTAAAAGCTCGAACATGATTTTTCTACTCTGTTCTGCTGGAACCGGGTCTTCAAAAAATATCCACAGGTGTCCTCCGTTCCCGGAACGAGAGCGTTCAATGTAAGATGGTAGGCCATATTCTGAACAACAATGGTGAAGTTTCAGGATTGTATCTTTCCATTTCTCTTTATCAAAGTCCACTGCAATGAACCATGAGGTATTGTCTTCAAGCAGAGGATATATACCGATTGTTTTCTTTCCTTCCAGATGTGCCTGTATTACTTTTTTGTCAAAGGGTAAAAGTTCCTTTTTAGGATAATCCTTGAAAGTACCCCCCTTTGCTTTATGTTGTTTGTAGTCACTCCAATCCACATTATATGCCGGCATATATCCGGAACGGCTATTTTTCTCCCACCTTACAGCATAGATATCATTTCGCCCCTTAAACAAAGAAGCGAAAATGTCTACTTTTTTTTGTTCAATGTTATCCATAAAAACAAAAATATTGTAACTATTTGATTGTGTACAAAATTAATAATTTCATAGACAATACTGGAAAGCAGTAGCAGAAGAAAAATGATATAGCAGTGAATGAGTGGGTTTTTGTTGTAATGACTGTTATACCGGAAATTTTATGCAATTTATCTTTTCATAGTTTGTTTTTGCCCGTATGATTTTCTGTCCCCGTAATTACTATGTTGATTCGTTATTAGAAAATATGATGTGCGAAAAAAACACCACTTTGTAATCATTTTTCATGTTTCTCCTTTAAAAATAACTAATTTTCATGGATAATAAATCATTTTCATGTATATTTGTTGTAATCATTTTTCACAAATTCATATGAAATATAATCATTTTTCACAGGAAATAACCGTTTTTCACGGGAGAGTTGCACCGGAAAAAGCAAGAATTGTAGGTTATGGTGCTGTTATTGAGGCTTTGGGGCTAGCACTGCCAATGCCTGAGAGATTGGCTTTAGTAAGCTATAAAAACCGGCAATACAAGGATAGACAATGGCAAGTTTTTACTTTCCGTCATTTGCCCGATGACAATTTGTATGATCAACTCATTTTTGCCATCAAGTATGAAGGCATTAATCTATTATTTTTTAAGAAATTGTTTCAGCAATTATCCAAAACTGATATTATCCAAATGATATCCAGTGAACCAACCGGTCAATATAGCCGGAAAATATGGTTTTTATATGAATGGCTGATGCAGGATGTGTTGGATATTCCTGATATAAAAAAGGGTAACTACGTGGCTTTACTGGATGATAAGCTGCAATATACGGTGAAAGGAACTCAATCGAAACGCCATCGTATCATTAATAATCTGCCTGGCTCACCGGATTTTTGTCCGTTGGTGTTTAAGACAGAAAAATTGGAAAATTATATTAAATCACGGTTATCTGAACAACAGGATAAACAGCTAAAGTCTGTTCATAAAGAAATCTTACAGCGGGCATCTGCTTTTTTATTATTGAAAGATTCCAAAGCATCTTTTACCATTGAAGGAGAAAGTCCAAAAAGTAAACGTGCAGCTCGTTGGGGCAATGCAATAGGGCAGGCGGGTTCAAATCCTTTAACAAAAGAAGAGCTTTTGCGGCTACAACAATTGGTGATTGAAAGTACCCGCTTCGTTAAAATGGGTTTTCGCAGGGAAGGTGGTTTTGTAGGTGAGCATGATCGCTCTACTGGTGAACCTTTGCCTGAACATATCTCTGCAAAATGGCAAGACCTGGAACAAATCATCTCTGGTCTTGTTAAAACCAGTCAATACCTCGAAGAATCTGATATTGATGCAGTAATAGCAGCCACAAAAATTGCATTTGGCTTTGTATTTATTCATCCTTTCCAGGATGGAAACGGCCGGATTCATCGTTACCTGATACACCACATTCTGGCAAGAAAAAGATTTACCAGTCAAGGACTCATCTTTCCAGTTTCAGCTTCTATTTTGGATCATATCGATGATTATCGCCGGGTACTTCAGCGATATTCTCAACCGCTACTTGATTTTATTGACTGGGAAACTACCTCTGATAACAATGTAAAGGTGTTGAATGATACCATTGACTATTACCGTTATTTTGATGCCACACCCCTGGCAGAATTTCTTTATGATTGCGTATACGACACCATTTACAACATCATTCCACAAGAAGTAAGATATTTGGAGCAATATGGCCAGTTTAAAAGGTTTCTGGATGAAGAATTTGAAATGCCGGATAAAACAGTGGCTCTTTTGGCCCGTTTCCTGGAACAAAATAATGGCAAATTATCGAAAAGAGCAAGAGAAAAAGAATTTTCGGAATTATCAAAGGCAGAGATCGGAAAAATTGAAAAACAATTTTTGGAAATCTTTTCCGAATAATTTGGGTATGGCTTTTCTATATTATCGGAACAATTTTTTTATTGTTTATCTTTTATAATAAAAAAAACAACGAAAGCCTTGACATTACAAACAAATTACGAAAACATTTACTTTGCCGGTAACCTCAAAAGTTTTTTGCGCACGGTTTTATTCTATAAAAGATTGCACATTTTTATATTGCCTTGATAATCTTGAGGCT
>JBNJFT010000214.1:0-4132 GCA_051747065.1 Bacteroidota bacterium
ATAGGATTTATTAATCCTATTCGATAACTATTGGCTTGTATCCAACAAGCATCTGAAGGTATCTTAATCGCAGCCCAATGCTTCCCTCCTCCGGTTTCAACGTACCAAATTTCATTTTCATCAGCAACAGCGAAACCACTGGGATAACTAATACCGTAATAATTAAAGAACTCCCCGAGCATTCGAACACATTGCCTTGCTGTGCGCGCTCTCTGAAGTGCAACATACCGGATGCCACCGGTAACTCCTTTATCTTTAAGCGGGTCAGCTTTACGTACTTTAAGATTTCTGTCTTTAACCAGGGAAACACCACCACCTATGGCTACCCCGTATTCATTAACGGCAACGGCATCGCCTTCCATAAATCCTTCTTCCGTTTGTAAAACCATCCATTCATAAGTAGTTAATTCCTGCGGAATTTCAAGGTCGTTCTTAAACTTTACAACTTCGCCCGAATCATGTTCCATTCGTGGGTGTTTTTCCAGAAAAGAAGTTTCTTTCCCTGTAAGGTCATTATTATGAGCAATTAACACTGATTTGTCTTTTGTGGCATTCTTTCCGGCCAGGATCATGAAACATCCTTTATCTTTTTCGCTGGGCATAGTTGCAGAGGAAGGGATAACTACTATTGATAATGTAAGTCCCGTCAGAAAAAACAAAAATGTATTTAATTTGCTCATTATATGTTTCTTTTTTGATTAATTAGGCTCAATTTATAGAAAATTTCTCATGATTCAAATGAGTGACCGAAACTTTAACCAGCCTTTTTATAATTAATTGACAGTTGTAATTTACAGTTTTAAAATAATAAAAATAAATCTTATGTGTTCATATTAAAATGATTTGCATAACTACAATTAAAATTAACCATGCATACCATTGAACCTTATTATTCATGGAGGAAATACTACACTGCAGAAAGTGACGCATCATCCCCATTTTTCGGTAGAGAATACAGTGAATTCTATTTTACACACTCAATATACGATCACTATATCCATCCTCAATGGGATTTTTTTGGTTCAGAAACTCTGTTTTTAAAAATTATCTATGCCGACTATAATAACGGATTCGTAATAATAGAAATGCTGGGAGAATGGAATGATTGTTTATTTAATGATGTGATGTATTTGAAAAGAAATGTGATTGAATTATTAATTGAGCAGGGCATCAATAAATTTATACTTATAGGAGAAAATGTCTTCAATTTTCATTCGCTTGAGGATTCATACTACCAGGAATGGGCTGAAGAAACTGAAGGCGGGTGGATTGCAGCCTTAAACTTTAGAGATCATGTAAAACAAGAATTTTTCAATGAAAACCTGGATGAATATATATTCTTTGGAGGTTTTCTGGATACTTTCCATAACTGGCGAAGTTACACTCCCAAAAAAGTTTTTAAATCAATCGAAACAGAAATTTCACACAGATTATTCCCTCATTAACACTCATTAAAAATTTCCGGCAAACCAAAGATGATCAATTTACTCCTTGGCCTGAATTATTATTCAGATTAGAAAATTCAGTTTTTATTTAGAGAATTGACTAATAATTTATTACTTTAGGCTTCATAAAAATAGATAAAAAAACAAAGATTATTATCTGTAAGCCAAGGGATTAAATTTGCCAATGATTACCTTTGATATCATCATAGTGTTTATTGTATTAGTTTTTATTCTAATTTCCCTTTACAAGGAAATTTTGGGAGCTACTTTTACATTTGTTGTTGCCGTTGTTACTCTTGGCTTTTTTGGCATTCTGACTCCCAAAGAAATATTAAGTGGATTTGCCAACGAACAAATATTTGTCATCATTCTTCTGCTCCTGATCGGTGACATCATAAAAAGGACAGGTATTCTGGAAGCAATATTCGACCGGATATTCCAAAAAGCCAGAAGCATGAAAGGTTTTATGGGACGAATGATGCTGCTTATTTCCACTTTCTCAGCTTTTTTGAACAATACGCCATTAGTGGCTATTATGATGCCTTATGTAAACAACTGGTCAGAGCGGAACAATATCTCTCCCTCAAAATTACTCATGCCCCTCTCTTTTGCTGCTATTTTAGGAGGATGCGCCACCCTGATAGGAACCTCAACAAACCTGATTGTTAGCAGTATGACTGCTGACCAAACTATTATAGGAGATGTCCGTCAACTTAATATTTTTGACTTTTCAATTGTAGGTGTTCCAATGATTGTTGTTGGGCTCGTATATCTCTACTTTTATAGCGATAAGTTGTTGCCGGAGAGGAAGGACGCAATGTCTGATTTTTCTTCTAACAGACGGGAATACCTTGTTGAGGCACAGGTTCGAAAAAACTCGCCCTTAATTGGAAAAACAATAGAAGAAGCAGAACTTAGAAATCTCAAAGGGCTGTTTTTAGTTGAAATCTTAAGGAACAATTACCGCATAAAAGCCGTTTCACCCGATGTGATTCTGCAACAAGATGACATCCTTATATTTGCAGGAGATACACGGACAATAGCCGAAATGGTAAATGCAAAGTCAGGGCTAACCCTTCCTTCGGTTGGGATGATGTACAAAAAGAAAAAAGCAGAAGTTGTGGAAATTGTCATTTCGCAGAACTCAAGCCTTATAAATAAAACTGTAAAAGAAGTAAGATTTCGGGCTAAATATGATGCTGCTGTAATCGCTGTTCATCGCAACGGAGAGAAAATAAGCGGAAAAATTGGCGAAATCGTATTAAAACCGGGCGATGTGCTATTGCTGTTCACTGGAGAAGATTTTGTCAACAGAACAGCACATACTCACGATTTCTATTTTATTTCCAAAGTTCGTGATTTCAGGAAAGTGGAAGGATACAAGGTAGCCATTATTTTCGGCGGATTATTTGCCGCAATTATGCTATCAGCATTTCATGTTATTTCTCTTTTTATGGGGCTTTTAGTTATCATCCTGGCAGCTTTTGTCTTCAAAATTGCTAATCCGAAAGATCTGCCAAAAGCCATTGATTATGATCTGGCGCTGATTATCGTTTTATCACTTGCGCTAGGTGTTGCAATGCGCAAGTCCGGTGCTGCAGATTTAGTAGCAGACACCATTATTTCTATTTTTATGCCCCTGGGAAAGGTAGGTCTATTATTCGGGATATATCTTATAACATCATTTCTGGGAGCCTACATTGGAAACAAAGCCGCTGTAGCAATAATTTTCCCCATTTCTCTTACAATGGCAGCCAATCTCGATTTACCTGCCATGCCATTTATTTTGGTGGTTTCTTTTGCTGCTGCAGCGAATTTTATGACGCCAATTGGTTATCAGACAAATTTAATGGTTTATGGCCCGGGAGGTTACTCTTTTAAAGATTTTTTCAGACTTGGTTTTCCCCTGACAATCATATATATGTTTGTCTCAATTGCTATTTTACGAATAATGTATTTTGCTTAAAACTAATCTTATGGATAATACGAAAAGAAAAGAACTATTAACAACAGCACTAAGCGCTGCATTAGATGCAGGCAAAACTGTGAATGATGTCTACAAAGAAGCCGATTTCGAAATTGAACAAAAAGAGGACGAAACCCCGTTAACATTAGCAGATAGAAAATCACATGAGATAATAAAATCTCATCTTGGAAAAACAGAATACCCTCTACTCAGCGAAGAAGGGAAGGATATTGCATATAATGACAGGAAAGACTGGGAATATTTCTGGTTAGTTGACCCTCTTGACGGGACTAAAGAATTTATTAAAAAGAACGGAGAATTTACCGTAAACATTGCTCTTGTTTATAAAGGAAACCCCATTCTTGGTGTTGTATACGCTCCATACGTTGGCGACCTCTATTTTGGAGAAGAAAGTTTTGGTGCATATAAGGTAGAAAACTTCAATGGAATAGAAGATTCCTTTAAGAACCTCAATGATTTAATGAAGAAAGGAATGTTTTTGCCAGTATCCGAAAACAGGAATAAACTTATTGCTGTAGCAAGTCGCTCACACATGAATGATGACACTCAGGCTTACATTGACAAACTAAAAGAAAAACACGGTGAAGTTGACTTTATTTCTAAGGGCAGTTCCCTCAAAATATGTATGGTGGCAGAAGGCAAAGCCGATGTTTACCCACGTTTTGCCCCAACAATGGAATGGGACACAGCTGCAGGGCAT
>JBNJFT010000215.1:0-4116 GCA_051747065.1 Bacteroidota bacterium
GTTGCAGCATGGCGATACCACTCAGGCAGTGGATTATTTTGAAAGGTCGGCCGAAATCAATCCCAATAATACACAACTCAACAAAAACCTGTATCGCCATTTTAAAAGAGAAGGCAATGAAGAAAAAGCCAACTATTATTTGAACCTGAATAACAAATAGCGAAATGCATTCAGATATAACACGCTTGTTTGACATACTTGAATTTGCAAAGGAAAAATATAATAACAAACCTGCACTTGCCGGCAAACGAGGGGGTAAGTGGGTTCTTTATTCTCAGCAGGAGTTTATTGACAATGCAAATTATGTTACAGCAGCACTTCTTAAAAAAGGAATTCAAAAAGGACAGTTTGTAGTAAATATTTCTGACAACCGGCCTGAATGGAATTTTCTGGATATGGGTGTGCTTCAGGCAGGCGCTGTGCACGTTCCGGTTTTTCCAACTATCAGTATGGAAGAATTGGAGTATATTCTGAAAGAAGTAAAACCGAAATTCATTTTTGTATCAAGCCGCTTTCTAATAAACCGCATACACAAAGTCTCAGACTTACATTCTTTCGAAATTTATTCATATGACTCTTCCGGAGAAAATGACCATTCGAATAAGTTCTCTGAACTTCTTGAGCTTGGAAGGCAGCATTATAATGTAAATAAGGTGGAAGCGGTTAAAGAAAAAATAAAACCTGAGGATTTGGCCTCTGTGATTTATACTTCAGGAACTACCACTATGCCAAAGGGTGTTATGCTTACCCACCGGAATCATATCGCCAATATTGAGGTTACGGCACCCGGTATAGGAATTGATGAAACCATGAATCGTTTGAGTTACCTGCCACTTTCGCATTCGTATGAGCGAATGGTTAATTATGTTTCGATGTTAAAAGGGCTTACGATTTACTATAATGAAAATATGGCCAATATCGTGGCCAATTTTTCGCAGGTCAAACCCGGCATTTTGATTACCGTTCCGCTCTTACTTGAACGTATTTACAAGGGGGTTATTAATAAACAGGATGATCTAAAAGGATTTAGCCGTTTAATATACAAAAGAGCACTGCGCTTCGCTCTCAGCAAAAAAGACCCGGACTCACTATCATTTTATGACCAATTAAAGTTCTGGCTCTTTAATAAGCTTGTTTTTTCTAAATGGAAAGCTATGCTCGGAGGCAAAGTAAGAAAAATTATTGTTGGCGGAGCTGCTGTTTCAAGACCGGTTTATTCTTTTTTTAATATGATTGGAATCCCGGTATATGAAGGATATGGTTTAACCGAAATGGCTCCGTTGATCTCCTATAACAACACTGATTACAACAAACCTGACACAGTGGGGCAATCAATTTCTAATGTGATGATACGGATTTCTGAAACTGGAGAAGTGTTGGTAAAAGGCCCGAATTTGATGAAAGGTTATTATCTGCATGAGGAGTTGACAAATCAAGCGGTAGATGATCAGGGATGGCTCCATACCGGAGATATGGGAACAATTGATAATGAAGGCTACCTGAAAATAACCGGCAGAATAAAAGATATTTTTAAAACATCCTCTGGTATTTATGTTTATCCAGAGCGGATTGAGAATCAGCTTAAATTATCCTCTTTTATAGAGCATGTTATGGTTGTAGGAGAGTATCAGGATTACCTTTCGGCGATAATTGTCTTAAACAAAGACTATGTAAAAAAGTGGGCTAAAAAGCAAAACGAACAAGTTGATCCTGCTAAAAGTGAAGCTCTTCATCAAATTATCAGGCATCATATTTACAAATTCAATGAAAACGCACGCGATGCGCATCAGGTAAAAAAGTTCTTACTCCTTGACGATGAGTGGAGTATAGACGGTGGAGAGCTAACACCCTCAATGAAGTTGAAGCGCCAAAACCTGATTAAAAGATATCAGAAGGAGGTTCAATCTTTTTATGAGTCCCCGGCTCTCTGAAAACGCGCTCTTGTTTGTCAGGGTGTTTATCCGGATCATATCCACCATTCTCAAAAACAATACGCCTGTAGTGCCAGTTTCCTGCATATGCCCACATAGATGACCTGAAGTTTTTCGTAAGCCATAGCGTACGCAAGAAACGCTTACGCATGGAGAATTTGTTATAAAGCTGGTGCCAGATCACATACATATGATGCTGTAACTCCTGCGGACTCATGGTTTCGGGCTCAAGCACAACTTCAGCAGAATGATAGCGCTGCCAGTCATAAGGGAAGTCAGTCCTGAGCATTCTACCTGATTTTTTCATGCGTTCAAAGAGTTCTGTTCCCGGAGGTGTCATCAATAAAGCTGTTTGAATAGAGTCGACTCCTGATTTCTCAATAAATTTGGCGCGACGGTAAAGTTTTTCTTTCGTATCCCCGTCTAACCCGAAGATGAATGCGCCTAAAACCGCAATGCCATGTTTTTGTATGTTTCTGAATTTCTTTCTGAATTTTTGTGGCGTTACTTTAGCATTAAGAAGTTTATTTGTACTCTTCAGTTGCTCCGGATCATCAGTTTCCACACCAATAAACAATTCACGGCAGCCACTTTTAGCAGCGAGTTTTAGAAATTTATTATCATCTGCTACATTCATTGAAACCTGAGTAAACCATTGTTTCTTGATTCCTCTGGCTATCATGCCTTCCATGATTTCATAAGAGTGATTCCGGCTTGCCGTGGAATAGCCATAAAAATTATCATCAACAATAAAAAGAAGATCGTTGGGCATGGCTTCCAGTTCATCAAGAATATCATCTACCGGGCGCAATCTGTGGCGGGTTCCGTTAAACGTGTGCACAGAACAAAAATCACACTTGAAGGGGCAGCCTCGAGTAGTTTGTATTGAGCTGAAAATATAATCTTTATGAAACAAGTCATGTTTCGCGTGAGGCACATTCTTTAAGTCTGGCCGACCACCTTCATAAAAAGGCTGAAGATTTCCGTTTTCAAAATCCTTGATTACGTCTTTCCATTTTGTTTCTGCTTCACCTTTGAAAACAACATCAACATATTTGGCAGCTTCTTCAGGTACCATAGAAGCATGATTCCCTCCAAAAATAACAGGGATTCCTTTTTTCCGGTAATATGAAGCGATTTCATAAGCTCTTGGGGCATTCGGACTGAAAGAAGTTAAGCCTACCAGGTCCGCATCTTTTTCCTGAACATTTTCAAACTTTTCGAAATTTTCATCCAGAATTTCCACATCCCAATGTTCCGGAGTGAGCGAAGCCAATATTCCTAAGCTGATAGGTGGATATCTTGAAGTAACAGAGAGTGAAAAACCTGTGCGATATTGGTTTTGTGGGTTTATAAGTAATAATTTCATGTAATTCCTCTTTTAGATGGCTAAATTAATTGTTTTTCTTTTTTTGAGTATGGTGTTTTGAAATCTATAACCTGGAAGACATAACAAAGAAAAGCTTCATTTATTTAAGAACCGTATTAAGCTATGCTTTTGGAAGGTTTTTTATCTGCTTTGCAGGATGTTTATCTGGGTCATAACCACTTTTTTCAAACACAATACGCCTGTAATGCCAGTTTCCTGCATAAGCCCAATAAGCAGATTTAAAGTTTTTAGTCACAAGCAGGCTCCGTAAAAATCGTTTACGCATTGACCATTTATTGTAGAAAGTATGCCAGACTTCGTACATGATTTGCTCTAATTCTTCAGGAGTCATTTTATCAGGATCGATAACAACCTCTTCCGCATGATAATGCTGCCAATCTTCCGGATAATCCTTTTTGATGATTCTGCTTTCTTTCTCAAGTCTAAAAAATAGTTCTGTCCCGGGTGTTGGCGTTAGAATAGTTGCTTGAATAGCATCTACCCCTGATTTGCGGATGAATTTTGTTCTTTTTTTTATGTCTTCAATCGTATCGCCATCAATACCAAAAATAAAAGCTCCAAGTACTGCAATGCCTTGTTTTTGAATGTTTTTGAATTTCTTTCTGAATAGTTCAGGTGTGATTTTGGCATTTAGTACTTTATGTGATTTTTGTAACTGCTCCAGGTTTTCAGTTTCCACTCCTATGAGTACTTCCCTGCATCCGGCTTTTGCTGCCAGCTTTAAAAACTTCAGGTCATCGGCAATGTTAAAGGAAGCCTGGATAAACCAGTCTTTTTTTATGCCGCGGGCTATCA
>JBNJFT010000216.1:0-4099 GCA_051747065.1 Bacteroidota bacterium
CCTTGCAATTCCAACTCAACATCCAATTCATCATAATCGAGAAATTTAAACAACTTAGCTTCGTATTTCAAATTTTCAAGTTGCTCGCCTTCAATTTCCTGCTCTTGCCCCATAGAGGCAGTAATCGCTTTTTCTCCGTTATAAACCTGTTTTTGAGCAACCTGCCCATTCATTTCGGTAATAGTTGCAAATTTATCAGGCTCAACTCTATACTCTTTAATAGTTGCAGTTCTTGCCCCCATAGTGACAGATCCAACTTGCTTGAAAGTCTCTACTTTGTTGAAGTTTTCTCGGCCACCGGCTGCTTCTATATAGTCTTCAATAACCGTTTCTGCAGTGACACCTTCCGGGACAGATCTGGCTTCTTCAACAGGCTCGCCAACTTTATTATATAATTCTACCTCACCATCATCAGCAAAGCTATTAAGTTTATCGGCAACTTTATTCTTATCGCCCACTACCAGAATAGTCGATTCCTCCGGTAAAATGTAATCCTGCGCTGTTTTGTTCACATCTTCAACTGAAACAGATTCTACGTTTTTCAAATAATTGGAATAATAATCTGCAGGTAAATCATATCGCTTCGTATTCAAGGCAAATTGAGCCTTGGTCCGGGCGTCTTCTAAATTACGAGCAAAGCTTCCTGTAATTACATTTTTCACCAGGCTTAAATGCTCCTCATCAACCTTTTCATTTCGAATTCTTTCCATTTCATGCAAAAATTCGTGAACTGCACTATCTGTAACCTGTGTTCCGACTTCTGCATTAGCATTGAAATAGCCAACTTCCTCATCTTTAGAAAGGTTTGATCGTGCTCCATAGGTATATCCTTTATCTTCTCTTAAATTTTGCATCAAGTACCCGGAAAATACTCCTCCTCCAAGGATATTATTTGTCACTCTTGCCTTGATAGCGTCCGGGTCTCCTACCTGAAGGGCAACAGGATAAGTTACAGAAACGACAGACTGTGCAGCATCTTCTTTGTCAACCAAAGCTACTTTAGTTCCTTTATTTCTTTCAGGAAATTCGTAAGAATGTGTAGGAACTTCTGCTTCCTTCCAATCACTAAAGTATTTTTCAGCATACTCCTTTGCCTTTTCGGGAGTAATATCACCAACCATGACTAAATATGAAGTGTTCGGCTTATAATACTGTCCATGATACTGTTCACATAAATCACGAGTAATGTTATCAATTGTTTCTTCCGTTTCTATTTCACCATAAGGATGGTCTCCATTTCTAAGTTTTTTACCAACCCTTCTGGATATAAAAGAGGCGTCAGTAGCGGATGAAGATAGTTCCGATTTACTTTTCTTTATATATTTCTCAACTTCTTCATCAGGGAAAGTAGGATTTTTCACAACATCGGCCATTACATCAAGAAGTTCATCAGAATGTTTTGAAAGGCATGAAGCATACAAACCATTCTCAAAGGTGTTTAAACTTGCTCCGATAAAATCAACTGTTTCATCAATTTCTGCCTTTTCTCTATTTGAAGTACCGTTTCGCACTAAATTGCCTGCAGCGCTTACATATCCTACAGCATCTTCTTCTTTTACGGGATCTACGTCCACTGCAAGTTGAACAGAAACAAGCGGCATTTCATGATTCTCAGAAACAATTACCTCTAATCCATTATCTAATGTAAAAGAAGCTGGTTCTTCAAATTCGATCTCAGGTGCAGGGCCCGGTTTAGGAGGCTCACTTCGGTCAACCTGACCAAGCAAAGGTCCACCAATCAATAAGAGTGAAACTATTGTATATAAAAATTTAAATTTCAAGATTTTCATAATATTTCGTATTTTAAGTTGAAATTAATTGTTTTCTTTTTGAGATTTAGGGAGATAGTAAAGCACCACACGATTTTCTTCTCTGAGGTATTCGTTTGCCACGCGCTTTATATCCTCTTTAGTAACATCCAGATAATTTTCCAATCGATGATTTATTAAATCGGTGTCTTCAAAATAGGTGTAATTTCTCGCTAAGTTCTGAGCTCTTCTGGAAATGCTATTATTTTGTTTAACAATTTTACTTTCAAATTGATTTTTTAGCTTTTCCAATTCACGGTCTGAAATAAGGTTATTTCTCACGTCTTCCACTTCAGCATCCATCGCCTTTTCTAATTTCTTAGCATCTACACCGCTATTAGGGAGAGCAAACATAAGTGCTACCCCAGGATCTTCTAAAGGCATAGGCATTAATGCAACCTGCATTGCCAATTCTTTCTGGTCTACCAGGGTCTTATATAATCTTGAACTTTGTCCTTCAGACAATAAAGTACTCAACATATCAACTGCATAATAATCGTCCGTTCCCATCGCCGGGGTATGATAAGCCTGAATAACTGCGGGTAGTTGAATGTTATCATAAACTGTATCCCGTATTTCTTCATTTTTTACCGGTTCTTCTACGTCTGGTCTTGGAATTTCCTTATCGCCTTTTGGTATTGAGCCAAAATATTGTTCAACATATTTTTTTGTTTCCTCTTTATCAATATCACCAGCAATAGTTAAAACAGCATTATTCGGCACATAAAAAGTTTCATAAAAATTCTTTACATCCTGGTCGGATGATGAGCGAATATGTGCAGTGTCTCCAATTGTAGTCCATCGATAAGGGTGTTTCTTGTATGCGCGCTTCATCGTTTCTTCCATTACACTTCCATAAGGCCGGTTATCAACTCGCTGTTTTTTCTCTTCAACAACAACATCTTTTTGAGTAGCAATGCCAATGGAATCAATCTTTGCATGTAACATGCGCTCGGATTCCAGCCACATTCCCAGCTCCAACTGATTTGAAGGAAGAGTTTCATAATAAAAGGTCCGATCGTTAGAAGTACTTGCATTCAGGGTTCCCCCTGCTTTCTCCACATGCTCTGAGTATTTTCCCCGTTCGATATTTTTAGAACCCTCAAACATTAAATGCTCAAACAAATGAGCAAAACCGGTTAGCTCAGGATCTTCATTTTTAGATCCGACATGGTACATAACTGAAACATTAACAATAGGGGTAGAATGGTCTTCATGAAGTATTACATGCAAACCATTATCTAAATCGTACTCCTCAAATTGAATTTCAGAAGATTGTGCTAGTGCCTGTAAAGATAATAGCAATGACAGACCGCACAAAAGTAACAAACTTTTGATTTTCATATATTCCTGTTTTTATAGATTTATAAATAAATAGCAAATTTACAATTATGAATAAATATTTCAAACTATTATATTTCTTTTTCACAATGGGATATTTTAAATTAATTTTTTGCAAATCATTAAATAATTAATTAAATTTCGCTAAAAATAATAACTTTTGATATTATGGAAAAAGATACGATACTCGTCCCTTATGATTTTACAGAAAAAGCAGAATACGCTCTTCAACATGCTATCAAACTTTCAACACACCTGAAAAACCGAATCCAACTGATCCATATTGTAAAATCAGATGATCAAATCGAAGAAGCCCAGACACGCTTACAGGAAGAAATAAAAAGATTGACAAGTGAATATAATATTGATCTTGACCCTGTGGTTCTTGCCGGAAACCTATTCCGGGAAGTCAGCGATTATGCATCTAACAATAACGTAAGTATTGTAGTCATGGGAACCCACGGTATTCGAGGAATGCAAAAAGTTACCGGAAGCTGGGCACTTAAGGTCATTGTCGGATCAAAAACTCCTTTTATTGTTATTCAAGCCCCCCCTTCAAAGAAAGAAGTTTTTAATGACATAGTTTTTCCGCTCGATTTCAAAAAAGAAGGAAAAGAAAAAGTCAATTGGGCACTGTTTTTAGCCAAATATTTTGACGTGAAGATACACATCATTATACCTGATCTTAAAGACTCCAGCCTGCAAAAGAAATTAAGGATCAACATTAATTTTGCTGAAAAAATATTTGAAAATCATGGTGTTAAATACGATATTCAAAAAACAGAAGCTTCCAGAATAGGGGAAGAAACAATTGAATATGCAAAAAAAATAGATGCGGATATTGTTCTTATTATGACGACAAAAGGAATTGGTTTTACTGATTATATGCTGGGAGCAAAAGAACAATATATCATTGCAAACAATGCCAGAATCCCGGTTATGTGTGTAAA
>JBNJFT010000217.1:0-4090 GCA_051747065.1 Bacteroidota bacterium
CACACTATATAAAGAGCTGAAAGAACAAGATAAAGTGGGAGATATCAATGACTGGAACAAATTACAACTGAAATTTATCTCGAATCACAATTACTTCACAGAAACAGCCCTAAATCTAAGAGAAGTAAACAAACAGAAACAGATAGAACGAATAAAAGCCCTTATCCAGAATTATGAAGACGGTGTAGAATTCGATAAAGTCCCCAACTCCTCTAATCAGCAGAAAAAATAATATAGGGAGTTTCAGAAATACCGGATAATATCTACAAAGAATACAGAATTCAGAATGCAGAATTCAGAATGCAGAATTCAGAATTCAGAATGCAGCATCGGCTTAGCACCAGTCACTTGAAATAAATCCCTATGTTTAATTTTATATGATGATTTATGCAGATATTGTTGCAAAATATTATTGTATAATTCTTTAATGGGCTAATAATCAAACATATAAGCCTTCCTGAATGCGCCAAAACAATCTTAATAGCCAAAAGCCAAAGGCTAAAAGCCAAGGGCCAAATATTTAACTACTCCTTAATGACTTTTATCTCTGTCCGTCGGTTCTTTGCCCGACCTTCAGGATTTTCGTTAGAATCTATCGGCTGTTCTTCACCATATCCCTTATATGTTAAACGATCAGGTTCAATACCTTTTTCAATCAGAAAATCATATACAGAACGCGCCCTTTTCTTTGAAAGTTCCTTGTTATAACTCTTTGATCCTACATTATCTGTATGCCCTGAAATTTCAATCTGTAATGTTGGATTGTTTGTTAACAATTGGAAAACCTTATTTAATTCAACTTTTGATTCTGATTCCAGCTTAAATGAATCTGTTTCATAAAACACATTCCTC
The DNA here is from genome assembly GCA_051747065.1 of Bacteroidota bacterium. Classification (GTDB taxonomy): domain Bacteria; phylum Bacteroidota; class Bacteroidia; order Bacteroidales; family UBA12077; genus JAGXLC01. Next base: position 853 of record JBNJFT010000217.1, read on the forward strand.
AATATCATTTTTTCTCCTTCTTTTATAGACTTTAGCGGAATATCTTTTAAATAAGGTTCAGAGGCTTTATGCTTTCCTTCTAATTTAAAATTGTCAGAATAAAAGAGATATCCCTCTTTAGAGACATTAAGAACGTAATCTTCATTTGTCGGGATAGAAACCAAAAAGCTTCCTGTTTCTTTACGTGAATAGGAGTTCATAATTGTCTGGCCGCTTTTCATAGAAATTAATTCAAAGCTGGCCTCAAGTGGTTCTTTACTTTCGGCATCGAAGACATTCCCTTTCATGTAGGAGCTTGCAACAGGTTTTGCTTTTTCAGGAAGTTCAAATTTGTAAATATCTTTTTTTCTTCCTTCTTTACGATCACTGGCATAATAAGCTTTATTGCCGGAAGAATTCACAACCATTCCAAATTCACTTTCCGGAGTGTTAATAGGATAACCAAGGTTTTTTGGTGAAGTCCAGGCGGTATCACCTTTCTTTTCAGAAACAAAAAGATCCATGCTTCCCATTCCAAGCCAACCGGCAGATGCAAAATATAAGGTTTTGTTATCCATGTGTATAAAAGGCGCCATCTCCTCTTTTGATGTATTAATACTATCGCCGAGATTTTCCGGTTTGCCCCACTCTCCATTTTCAGTCTTCCGGCTTTTCCAGATATCTTTTTTCCCCTCACCGCCCTTGCGGTTGCTTACGAAATATAAAGTTTGCCCGTCCGGTGATATTGAGGGCTGCGACTCCCATTTCTTTGTATTAATGGGCTTACCAATATTTTCGGGCTCACTCCAACTTCCTTCGCTCTTTTCAGAAATATAAATATCGCAACCGCCTTTTCCGTCCTTTTTATTACAGGCGCTAAAATACATGGTTTTTCCATCAGCAGAGATACTTTGAGCTCCTTCGTTATATTCGGTATTTAAAGGAGTACCTATATTCTGTGCACGAGTCCACTCAGAATCCTCCCGATAACTAACAAAAAAGTCCTCCTGGTTTTCATGAATTCGCGATTTCATTAACTTTCTCTTTGCTTCTGGCATTTGTTCAAGTCTTTCTTTGATTTCGTCAAGGTCCTCACGCGGAATCAAACGAGTTATTACAAGCGTTTTTCCATCGGCAGAGATAGAAGGCCAGTATTCACTAAATTTACTGTTTACGGAATCTCCCAGGTTTTCAGGTTTAAAATCAACCGGGTTTTCCACCTGGTCTATCGCAAATTCACAGGATTCAATGCGATTATTAGCTTTTTCTTTCAGGGCAGGCTTTACATCGTCATATCCCAAAAATTCATTAAACCTTTCTATAGCATTCTGGTATTGTCCCATTTTCTGGTAAAGGAGGCCGATACTGTAAAATACATTTGGATAATATTCAGGATCAATTTCTATTGCCCGCTTGTAGGAGTTTATAGCTTGTTCATACTCATCCTTGCCCTCAAATATCTGCCCTTTGACTATAAAAGCCTCAACAAACTCTTCATCTTTATCAATCGCTTTATTGATATTTTCCAGAGCATCGTCATATTCATCTAACCGGTACTGATTCAATCCTTCCTCAAAATATTTCAAAGCTCGCTTAGAATCAGTTGAATACTGTTCCTGGGAATAGGAAAACTGAAAAATAAACAGAAAAGAAAACAGGAATAAAAGGTATTTCATTGTATAGTGGTTTATGGTTCTATTGTCTTATTGTTCTATTGATTTATTGTTTTATTGTTTTATTGTTGCTGAAATTTCAGAAAACCTTATTCTATTCATTTCCACTTTTTTACAACTTATGGATGAGGGGTTCATGTTAATTATGATTTTAGGGAATACGCATGAATTTATGAGCTTGCAAAGAAATGTTCCATATTGGATGAGACTTTACATATTCAACGATTAATGGAATCATTTTCTTATATTGACTCCATTCGGGTTGTAAAAACAATTGGCAACTGCCATTTACCTTTTTTGAAACTTCTTCAGCCCAACGCAAATCTCCCTCTTCATATATAATAACTTTCAACTCATCTGCCTTGTCATAATAAACAGATAAAGGAGGAGTTTGTTTTTTAGGAGATAAACAAATCCAATCCCATTCGCCTGTCAATTTATTTGTACCGGCAGTTTCAAGGAAAGTCTTTACCTGATGTTTCTTCAACGCATCACACAAAGGTTGCAGATTATACAACGAAGGTTCGCCTCCGGTTACAACAATAGACTGCGCTGGCGTTTGCAAGACCTCATGCACTATTTCTTCCACATCAACCAGGGGGTGAACTTCCGGATTCCATGTGACTTTCGAATCGCACCAATGGCAGCCAATATCGCATCCTCCAATGCGTATAAAGTACGCCGGTTTTCCGGTGTGAAACCCTTCTCCCTGCACAGAATAGAATTGCTCTACCAATGGCAATTTAAGTCCACTCTCAAATATTTCCCTATATAAATCTTTCAAACCATTAATTTTAACGGAACAAAATTAGTGAAAAATTCATGAATAAAAAGACAGGCTGTACAATTGGATTCATTCTTGTAAAAACTATTATCTTACTTTCTACTGTCTTCATACTTATCTGAATACCAAACAAAAAACATAGTGAAAAATATTGACTTGAACAAAATGAATTCTTAAATTTGAATAGAATCAAATTTTATAATAAAATAATAACTATGACAAACAGGAAAATTCATAAGTATTTTGTCCTCATTTTGGGGAGCATATTAATATTCTCAATAATCGGCTTAAAGTCTTTTACCCAGAAGAAAACAAATATCGAGGGAGGTAATGATATGGAACTATTCTGCAAGGATTTTAAAAACAACGAATCAATTCCCGAAAAATTCACTTGTCAGGGAAAAGATGTCAATCCTCAATTAGTGTGGAAAAATGTACCGGAAGAAACAAAAAGCTTTGCCCTGAGTGTAAAAGACCCCGATGCACCAATTGGAACATTTGTGCACTGGCTTGTCTACGATATACCAAAGGATAAGCGAAAAATAGAAGAAAACTCAATACCTGGCAAACAGGTAGAAAATCATTTCAAACAGGTAAATTATGGGGGGCCATGCCCTCCATCAGGTGAGCACCGTTATTATTTCAGACTCTTTGCTCTTGATATAGAAACCTTATGGAACATAGATGATAAAGAAGAATTTGATAAATTAGTAAAGAAGCATACGCTTGAAAAAGCTGAATTGATGGGGAAATACCAAAAAGAATAAACCTCTCCCTTTCCAACGTTTTTCTGCTCCCTCAT
>JBNJFT010000218.1:0-3987 GCA_051747065.1 Bacteroidota bacterium
GGCTTACTTGAATTTGACGGAACAAACTGGAATCTGACAGAACTGCCGCAGAAAAAATCTTGCAGAGGAGTGACTATGGATAATAACGGAAAAATATTCGTTGCTTCATCGGGCGAGATAGGATATATAAAGCCGGATAAAAAGGGGAAAATCAGCTACCATTCATTAAACCATTTAATATCAGAAAAATATAAGCCATTTTATGACATTTTCGATATTTTTATGATCAAAGACACTCTTTATTTCAGAACCCGAAAAAAAGTTTTTACATATCACTCCGATACTATACATGGATATAACATAAAAGAAAAATCAGAAAGTACAGAGATAACTGCCAGCTTTTCTCATAATCAACAGCCTTATTTTTATATTAGAGAAAAAGGACTATGCCAACTCAAGGATGGAATTTTCAAAAAAATAGTTGATAACTCAACCTTTCGAAACCGTGCAATCGAAAGCACTCTCCAACTCAACAAAAATACATTCTTATTAAATATAGACAATTCCCTATACACAATTCATTTCAATAATTCTGACAAACAAAAAGCTGAAGTAAAGAAATTTAAAACCTCAAATGATCATTTCTTTAGAAAAAATGAAATATACAAAGGAATGCTCAAATATGAAGATTATATAGTGATTGGAACCTCTCTGGGCGGTATTGCCATATTGGACATGCAGGGAGATATCATAAAAATTATTAATGAACAGGATGGATTGGAAGTTGGCAGTGTATATAATTTATTAAAAGACAAACAAAATAATCTCTGGGTTGCCGGCAGTAATGGCATTGCTAATATTGAACTCGCCTCTCCTATTACTTACTGGAATAAAACCCATGGCCTGCAAGGATATGTAAACGATATAATAAGACACCAGAAAAAGCTATATTTAGCTACCGGCAATGGAATAAACTATCTGAAAAAAAACAAAATCAGGCCCATAAGTGATTTAAAATCCCAGACATGGAAGTTGTATCTTTATAATTCAACATACGGTAAAAAGCTTTTAATGGGAACAAATGATGGACTGTTCGAAGTATCAGGCACTCAATTAAAATCAACATGGCCTAAAAAAAGTGTTTTTTATATATACTCACCACCCAACTACCCTGAAAGAGTTTTTTTAGGATTAGCTGATGGATTATACTGTTTATTATATAAGAATGGTGAATGGACAGAAGAAGGCCGCATAAAAGGCGTAAAATACAACGTCCGCTCCATAACTTCTGATAAATCCGGAAATCTTTGGGCAAGCACATTCAGAAATGGAGTCTACAAGATCCAGCTATCTAAAAACAAAATAACCCAGCCTGAAACTATTGAACATTATGGTAAATCAGCAGGCTTTGAATCATTGCGTAATATTCTTATCCACGAGCATAATGATTCGCTCATTTTTGCCACAGAAACAGGGCTATACAAATACAATGAGAAAACTGACAGCTTTGAGCCCGACGGAACTTTTGGAGACATGTTCACTTCTGGAGAGCAAGGGGTTTTTGCCTTCACAACAGACAACAAAGATCGCATCTGGTTATCCGGATTAAATAATCAAGACAACGAAATGGGATTTGGTTATCCGACAGAAAAAGGAGATTATAAATGGAACTTTATCCCTTTCAGAAGAATTCCAAATATGACAGTGCTGGATATTTATACAGAGGATAATGTCGCATGGATTGGGGGTACAGAAGGTTTATTCCGATACAAAACAAGTTCAGCATTCAAGCCAGGTAAATTCTCTACGCAAATCAGAAAATTAACCATAAATGGAGATTCCACGATCTTTCATGGTGCATATTGTAACAATACAGAAAGAGAAAGTAAGTTGGACAACACACAACCCAAGTCATTAATACCCGAAATAGAATTTAAACATAACACACTAGGGTTCTCCTATTCTTCAACAAATTATTGTCATGGTGAAAAAACTCTTTATAGCTATTGTCTGGAAGGTTTTAATAAGGAATGGTCAGAATGGGGGAAGATAAACCGAACGCGTTATACAAATCTGAAAGCAGGGACTTATACTTTCCTGGTTAAGTCAAAAAACATTTATGGCCGAGAAAGCAAACCAATTAAATACCGTTTTAAAATACTTAAACCATGGTATGCTCATCCTATCGCTTATATCATATATTCCATTCTTTTATTATTGGTAATTTGGTTAATCGTTAAATTTTTTACACGCAGTTTAAAAAAATCAAATGTCAAACTGGAGAAATTGGTTGATGAACGCACCAGGGAAATAGAACAACAGAAAGAGGAGATCATTGCCCAATCAAATCAACTAGTTAAAACAAACCGTGAACTGGAAAAATTAAGTGTCGTAGCAAGAGAAACCGACAATGCAGTGGTTATTATTAGTCCGTCCGGCTCCATCGAATGGGTAAATGAGGCATTTGAAACTTTATACGGGTACAATCTTCAGGAACTTGAAACAATGGATATCCAGGAATCCAAAATATACAAAAACATTAAACCAACCATTAATCAATGCATAAAGGAAAAGAAAGGCAAAATAGTTGAATTTCAATCCAACACCAGAGATGGAAAAGATATTTGGATTCAAACAACTTTAACGCCAATACTAGATTCTCAAGGGAAGCTAAACAAACTTATTGCTATTGACAGTGATATAAGCCTGATCAAACAAGCAGAAGAAGAAATTAAAAAACAAAAATCCGAAATAGCTGCCCAAAGAGATTACGCAAGAGAACAAAAAGAATATATAGAAAACCAAAATATTGAACTCGAGAAGCACAGACATCACCTGGAAAAACTGGTTGAACAACGAACCAAAGATTTAAAAGAAGCAAAAGAAAAAGCTGAAGAGGCCAATCGGTTAAAAAGTGCTTTCCTTGCGAATATGTCTCATGAAATTCGCACTCCAATGAATGCAATTGTAGGGTTTTCAAACCTATTGAATGACAGCGAAGTTAATACGGAATTACGAAAAGAACTTACAAACCAAATTAATGTTCACAGTAACAGCTTACTTAACCTCATTGATAATATCATCGACCTGGCAAAGCTCGATTCGGAACAACTCCGGTTAAAACAAGTAAATTGCGATATCGACCAAATTTTAGATGAATTGTACCATGCATTTTCAGACAATGTCATGTATAAAAACATTGAGCTTCTGGTTAGCAAAGATGAAAGGTTTAAAAATTACAGATTCACGGCGGATAACTATCGTATAAAACAAATTTTCAGCAACTTAATAGATAATGCTATTAAATTTACAGAAGAAGGATTTGTAGAATATGGATATAAAATAATTTCTGGTAAAGAAAACAGCAAGATTCAGTTTTTTGTAAAGGACACCGGGATAGGAATTAACAAAAAACAACAAGAAGCAATATTCCACAGATTCACAAAAATAGAAGATCACAAGGAAAAACTATACCGCGGAGCAGGTTTAGGACTAACAATCAGTAAAAGCTTAGTAGAAATGATGAATGGAGAAATATGGCTGGAATCGGTACCGCACGAAGGCTCAACCTTTTTCTTCACCTTGCCTGCAACTAAATTAGAATCAAAACATAATTCATAATATGCAAGAACAACAAAATAAAAAGAATTGGCAGGACAAAACACTATTAATTGCTGAAGACGAAGATAGCAATTTTAAATACCTGGAAATAGCATTGCGAAAAACCGGAATAAGAATCCACCGTGCCAAAAATGGATTTGAAGCAATTGAGATAACTAAAAACCATCCTGAGATTGACGCCATTCTAATGGACATTAAAATGCCTGAAATGAATGGCTTAGAGGCTACTAAAAAAATCAGGGAAGAAAACAGTAAGGTAACAATAATTGCCCTCACTGCCTATGCTATGGCCAATGACAGAGAAATAAGCCTGAATTCCGGATGTGATGACTATATCTCAAAACCGGTAAGAAAAAACATGATCTTTTCGATTCTCAGCAAATATTTAGATTAGGCAAATTGAGTTGGTTGAGTTGAGTGAGTTGA
>JBNJFT010000219.1:0-3981 GCA_051747065.1 Bacteroidota bacterium
CACCTTATTAAAAATTCACGTCTTCCTCGTATTTTTTAATCTTTTCTCTCCATTCATCTAATAAAGGCACTGCTTTTCCTTCATTGTAATTAAAAGCAGATAAAACGGCACGGTTAACACAACGCACATCCTCAGGGTCTTCTCCAACAATCCGCTGTTCCATCCGCAAAGACTTATTCCCTAGTTGATATACTTTCGTCAGGACTTTCACCTTGTCATACATCTCTACCGATTTAAGGAAATCTATTTCAATGTGCACCAGAACGAGGGCATGCTCATACCAGTTCATCCGGTACCCAAAAATATCTTCAAAATAACGCAGCCTTGCAACATCAAAATAATTCTGATACACCGAATTGTTAACATGGCCCATTACGTCAACATCATTAAATCTTATCTGAAGCGGGGTTTCGTGAAAAAATGTTAGTTCGTTCATTAGAATATCCTTTTAGTCATAGACAAATAACTATTCTTATATGCAGCAAAGATAATTTCTTTTCGTATTTAAAGATAAATTAAAACAAATTCATTATGAAGACAAACGCATTAACAACCCCATTGCTCTTCCTGTTCATGGCACTAATCAGTTTTTCAGGGAATACGGCAAATTTTTCCGGTAAGGATAAAAAAGAAGAACGAAAAGTCGCTGATTTTTCAGAAATCACCATTTCAATAGCAGCTAATGTAGAGTTAAGGCAAGGAAACGAATGTAAAGTAGTTTTAGAAGGCGATGAAGACATTCTCGAAAAAACGAAGACTAAAGTCAGCGGGGATGAATTAATCATTAAATCTAAAAAAACTTTTAACTCCGGATGGAATGATGAAATCAAAATCTACATTACCACCAAAGATATTGAAAAAATAAGCATTGCCGGTTCAGCCACAATGAATTCAAAAACAAAAATCAAGTCTGAAAGAATCCAATTTCAGGTCTCGGGAAGCGGAAAGATCAATATCCTGGAACTGGAAGCTCCACAAATTGAAAGCAGCATTTCGGGCTCGGGAAAAATCAATATTGCAGGAACCAAAACATCAAAAGAGCTCGACTTAAGTATATCAGGCTCCGGGAAATTCAATAGCAAACAACTACAAATTAAAGACGCAGATATTAAAATCTCCGGCTCCGGAAAAGGAATCGTAAATATTACAGAATACTTAGAAGCAGGGGTTTCCGGAAGCGGGCGCATAGCTTACTATGGAAACCCAAGGATCAATTCAAGTGTGTCCGGTTCAGGAAAAATTCGTTCAGCCGATTAATAATAAACAGGCACATTCAGAAGCAAACAATATTTTAAAATACAGAGAGTTAATGACAAAATTGAGAGGAGCGAAACCCCGAAAAATGCAAAAAAATGAAAAAGCAAGGTCAAATTTTAGAATGTTATAAAACGCTCATTTTCTCAATTAACACATTAAAACATCAGATACATTTTTTTTCATTGATGGTTAGCTATATCGTTTTCTGCATTCTGCATTCTGAATTCTGAATTCTTATAGATTAGATATTTAGCTGGTACTTCTGAAATTGTTTAAATAATTATTCTCTTATAACCTCCACCTCTCCTAAAGGCCCCAATTTAATAATTCCTGAGGGAGAGGCTTTCTTTCTTTCATCCTGCCTCCATTTGACCACATAATCCACTGATTTTAAAATTTCCGGCTCTATTTCTTCAAAATTTCCTGGAGAGGGCTGATTGCTGAAATTTGCAGAAGTCGAAACAATCGGCCGTTTGAACTGGGTGATCAACTGCCTGCAAAATTTATCATGCGTCACACGTATGCCAATTGTACCATCATTCGCAATAAGATTTTCCGGTAAATTTATTGCATTGGAATAGATTATCGTTAAAGGCTTATCGGTAACTTCAATCAAATCCCATGCAACATCAGGCATTTCATCGACATAGCGTTCCACCTTTCCCGGGTAATCCACAAGGATCAACATGCTTTTTTCCGGCGTTCTTTTCTTAATGTTATAAACCTTCTCGATAGCTTCAGGATTTGTAGCATCGCAGCCAATACCCCAAATGGTATCTGTGGGGTATAAGATGGTTCCTCCTTTATTGAGAACGTCTATGGCTTTTTGTATATCTTCCTTCATGTATTTTGGGTTTTTGCATTATCCAAAATTAAAACAATTCAATAAATCTATCATGCAAAAATATAACGATTGACAAAGAGGCCGGATTATTCTTTGTATTAACCCTGGAATGAGATAAAGGAAAGTTTAATCGCCGGAACTTAGTATTCTCTGAATTTGATGAGCTGACTGACGGAAATTAAAGGTATTCTCAACAGTTCTAAACCCATTTTCTCCCATTGATTCACGTAAACGATCATCTCTTAAAGTTTCAATTTTTTCAATTAACTCATCAAAGTTATCATCTTCTATCAAAAAACCATTTTCCTGATCTCCGATGATCTCCGGATTACTGCCTCCGGAAATTCCTATTACAGGTTTTTTCTGAGCCATCGCATAAATAAGAGAATAATTAAAACTATTTTCTACCAAAGGAGAAAGATAAACATCGACCTTACTCATAAATTCGGACAAATGGGTTTCTTGTCCTGTCAATCTGACTGAACCTGCTGAGGATATCTGTTTTACCTTCCCGGAAAAAGAAGAATCATGCTTCCAGTCCGGAAAAATAAGAAACGTAATCCTTTCCTTGTCAATATTTGTCTTCTTCAAATATTCAAAAAATTTTTTGCAGAAAGTTCGGTTATTCGCACAGTTAGAAAGTCCTACAATCAACTCACCGTTCTGATGATAATCAAATTCTCTTTTATCTCTACTCACTGATTTCTCCTGAATGCCATTATACACCACCTCAATTGGTTTATTTCTGAAAACAGAAGATTTATTTTCCCGGATAGCATCTTTATTCGCTCTTGAATTAGTAATAACCGTTGAAATATATTTTTTGGCAAGATGGTTATCTAAGCCATTTCTTGATTTGATCGGGACCGTTCCTCGACGAAATACCAACTTTTCCAGGGAACAATACTTTGCAACCAACGCAGAAATTCGAATATCATCCGGATAATTAATAACAAGATTATCAAGCTTATATCCTTTACAAATTCGTGATAAACGATAAAGATCCATCAACATAAACCCACTTTTCTTGTAACTTATAACCTTCATTCCATAACCCTTTAAACGAGAATACAACTTGCTCTTGCGGGGAGTAATCACATAAACATCGTATCCCTCAGCATACAATGCTTTGGATGTATTATAAGCCCATCTGTGGTAATTTTTCCATTTAGAATCTGATATGAAAAAACCTATTCTTTTTCCCATTCCTTTCTTATTCATTTGCTAACCTAAAGATAATACATTTCTTATAAAAACTAAAAAACAAGTCACATAATTTATTGACATTAAAAACAATAAAAATCAACAATTGTTTTACAAGTTTCTTTATAGTTACATTTCAGAATTATAAACTTCTTCGTTCGGCCACTTTATTAACAATCATTATCAAATAACCCGGGAAACAACAAAAACAAATGTTAACAACGTCTATAATTTGTTGAAAATTAAAAATCAAATATTATTCGTTTATGTTAGAAAAAATTTCTACTTTTATATTGTATATTATTCAATCAGTTACAAACATTTAACTTTCAGTTGTTTAACCCAACAAGCTTGGTTTATGAGTAAACATGACGATTCGGTTTTTATTCTTGAAGAAATTCGTTTAAAACAACCTACCTATTATCATCCCCCAACAAATAAGACACCCTGGGTAGAAATGGATTTTGACAATGGGTATTTTATATTTAAAGGGCGTTCAATTCCTAAATATGCCAGTAGTTTTTATTATCCGATCATGGAAAAAATCGAACGCTATATTACTCAACCTAAAGATAAAACATTTGCAATTTTCTACCTGGAATACCTTGATTCCGGCTCATCAAGATTAATACTTTCTATTATGCAACGGCTGAAAAAAGTAATAGAAAAGGGATATT
>JBNJFT010000220.1:0-3976 GCA_051747065.1 Bacteroidota bacterium
ATCACCAATGATTCGCTTTTGCTGATCAAACAATGGAGCTCCGGAAGAACCTCCCTCTGTGGTTCCTAACTCCCAATCTTCTATTAACCAGTGTGAATATTCATCATAGGTGCTTCCATAATTGGCAGAAACCGGGGCATCATCATCTTTGGTTATCTTTTTAACGTCTCCTGAAGGATGATGAATAGTCGTTGTATTTTCAATATTGGCAGTATCAAGATTCCAACCTGCATAATAAGGTTTATAATTTATTGGAATAGATTCGCTAATTTCAAGAAGGGAAAAATCAAGTTTGCTATCGGGTGCTGTGGCTACAAGATCTGAAACAGAGATAGTCTGGTAATCATCAATATATGAAGTATCACATTCAGGACTTTCAAAATTGAAATAAAACACCGCATCCTGAGCCTCAGATTCACTGCTGATACAGTGATTCGCCGTAAGAAAATAAGGGCTGCCATCAAAATTTGTATTATTAATGAGGGAGCCACTACACAACCATCCATTATAAATAACCCTGCAAACGGCTTGTTTTATGTCCTGGAACTCCTCTCCTGCTTCACAATTAATATTCACATTACAGTCTTCTGAAGCCCCGACACCAGAAGATTTTTGTTCAAGGTAACCATATATGTCCACAAAATCATGTCCAACTTTTGCAAGTTTCAACTTTCCATCAAAAGGTCGATTATGCGGTTCATAGTATTCAATGATTATTTCCTCTCCTCTTACCGGCCCAACAGGCAATTTTTCAGTGACTTTATTATTTTCTGAAGTAAATGCTCCTTTAACATGAGAGAACTCGGGGTTATAAATAAAAAGCTGCGCCTTGTCAGGAAGCTCATAAGTACCAAACACGGGGCTAAGCGAAAAAGCTTTTTTTGAGCGTATTGATAATACATACAATGTACCATTTTCCTCTGTAATTTTCTTTGCCTGCTTTCTGATATCAACAGACAGATCAAACATGCGGGCAAACTTGAGCTTTTTATGGTTACTGTTAAGCATTTTTTGCTTATACTTCTCAATATCAAAAGATGGCAAAGAATAGACAGGAAGTCCTTCCGATAACACACTTTTTTTCTTCATTAATCGAGGATTTCCTTCCTTCTCTATTTGGGCATTAATAGACAAGGAAAATCCCAATAAAAGAAACACTATTAAACATTTACGAGCCATCTTATTACTGGTTTATATTTAACCTGAGATAGGTTGAGCATATTTTTTCACATCTTCTCCATCAATTGTTTCTTTGCATAAAATAATCAAGCGTTCCAATACATTTCTGAATTCACGTATATTTCCGGTCCAGTTAATTTTTTGCAGTTCTTCTATTGCTTCTTGTGTGATTTCGGTCTTCTGAACACCATATTCATTACAGATCAGTCCAATAAAATAATCGGCCAGTAATGGAATATCCTCTGATCGTTCATTTAATGAAGGCACATGAATAAGAATTACACTTAATCGATGATACAGGTCTTCACGAAAATTATTCCGATTAATCTCTTCTTTTAAATTTTTATTTGTAGCAGCCAGGATTCTAACATCCACATCAATTATCTTATCACTCCCAACTCGTGAAATTTTCTTTTCTTCTAGTGCCTTCAGTACTTTTGATTGAGCAGATAAACTCATATCACCAATTTCATCAAGAAAGATCGTTCCTCCATGAGCTTGTTCAAATTTACCTTTCCGCTGTTTATGAGCTGAAGTAAAAGCTCCTTTTTCATGCCCAAATAGTTCGCTTTCGATCAATTCAGAAGGAATAGCTGCACAATTCACCTCCACAAAAGGATTTTGTGCCCGATCACTTTTTTCATGAAGCCAGCGGGCCACCAGTTCTTTTCCCGTCCCATTTTCTCCGGTAATAAGCACTCGAGCATCTGTAGGAGCTACTTTTTCGATCATTTCCTTTACATGCTTTATGGCTTCGGACTCTCCGACAATATCATAAACCCCACTAACTTTCTTTTTAAGATTTTTTGTTTCCTTAATCAAATTTTTTTTATCCATAGCATTGCGGAGAGTTACCAGGAGTCTGTTCAAATCAAGAGGTTTTTCAATGAAATCAAAAGCTCCTTTTTTTATGGACTCAACTGCAGTATCTATTGTTCCATGTCCGGAGATCATTATCACGGGAATATCGGGAGAAGTGGCGAACAGTTTATCAAGTACTTCAATTCCATCCATTTGGGGCATTTTTATATCCAAAAGAACAGCATCATATTTATCATCCTGAAACATTTGGATTCCCTCTTCCCCATTAGATGCCAAATCTACTATATGCTTCTCATATTCCAGAATTTCTTTTAAACTTTCCCGGATTGCTTGTTCATCATCAATAGCTAATATCTTTGCCATAGTTCATTTCAGGTTTATTCAATATAGTTTAACATCCTGTCTTATTGCATGTTCAATTTATATAAAAATAATTATTTTATTGCTAACGCCCATTAATAAGTAATTTTAAATCTAATTCACTATTCAGTAAAGGGTTTCCATTTTTTAGCCAAACCACCCATGCCCGTTTCCCGGTAAGCGCTCTGGATATCCCGACCTGTTTCTGCCATAGTTTCCACAGCATTGTCAAAAGATATTTTATGGCCTCCATCGGAAAAGAGCGCATAAGTAGCGCAATCAATAGCTTTGCCAGCAGCAATTGCATTCCTTTCAATGCAGGGAATCTGGACATATCCACCAACAGGATCACAAGTTAAGCCGAGATTATGCTCAAATCCCATTTCGGCAGCATATTCAATTTGCCCGGGCGAACCTCCAAGAATCTGCGCAGCAGCACCTGCAGCCATGGCACAAGCTGTCCCGATCTCACCCTGGCAACCAACTTCAGCTCCTGAGATAGAAGCATTGGTTTTTACAAGATTACCTATCAAACCGGCTGTTGCAAGAGCTTTTAATATTTTCGGTTCTCTTAAGTATTCTTCACGATTCAAATAAAATAACACGGCAGGCAAAACACCGGAAGAACCACATGTTGGCGCAGTAACAATTTTCCCGCCGGCCGCATTTTCTTCGGAAACTGCAAGAGCAAAGGCAAACAGTAAGGACTGCTCCATGAGAATGCCATGTGAGTGATTAGATTTAACATAATACGTGTTTGCTTTCCTGGGTAATTTTATTGCTCCGGGAAGCACACCTTCTTCATCTAAGCCGCGGGTAATCGAATCTTTCATAATATGCCAGGATTCTCTCAGGTAATCCCAAATACCTTTTCCTTCCATCTCCTGAACATACTCCCATAAACTCTTTCCTTCCTTTCTACACCACTCCATTATATCTGTAAGCGAATCATGCTGGTAAATATCTCTGTCATGGATCAGGCCTTGTTCGTCTTTTAAGTCACCACCTCCGATACTGTAAACAGTCCAATTATCTACAAAATTTTCTCCTTCATCATAAGCTTCTAAAACCATTCCATTCGGATGTAGAGGCAACTCTTCGGAAAACCATTCAATCTCTACATTTTTAGGAAGAAAGGCTTTCTGGATAGCAATATCGGTTTGGTGCCCTTTGCCAGTAGCAGATAAACTCCCGTACAATTTTACTTTAAAGCTTTTTGCTTCAGGATTTCTTTTACTGAAAATTTCGGCCGCTATACCCGGTCCAATAGTATGACTGCTTGAAGGACCATAACCTATCTTGAATAATTCTTTAATTGACTTCATAAATATAGATAATATCTACTGTAACGAAACTTCCAACATAATAACTCTTCCTGCTTACCAAAACAAAGGTATCAATTTTCAACTATTCTGCTTTAAATTGAATAATTAATTTCCAAAGGGTTCAAGGAAAAAACAAAAGCCCGGGGAATTCCGGCACCAATCAGATATAAGGCTTTGTAATTCAGAATATTCTTTTCTCATTTTGCTGTAGCTTTTACGATAGCTATCGGCAGTTTCATCCGGAGCCTCTTCAATTTTTGATTGCATGGCAGATATACGATTTTCTAAGA
>JBNJFT010000221.1:0-3955 GCA_051747065.1 Bacteroidota bacterium
ACCTTCGTTCTAAGGTCAATTAACATGGAATGATTGTCTGTTCCTCCGGAAATTACTTTATATCCTTTTTCTGAGAATTTCTCAGCCATTACTCTTGCATTCTTTTGAACTTGCTGCTGATATTCTTTGAATTCAGGTGTGAGAGCCTCTTCAAAAGAAACAGCTTTAGCAGCGATGACGTGTTCTAATGGGCCTCCCTGAGTTCCCGGGAAAACGGCAGAATTAAGTAATCCTGACATCTTTCTGACGGTTCCTTTCTTGGTTTTCATTCCCCATGGATTTTCAAAGTTTTTACCCATGAGAATAATACCACCTCTTGGGCCGCGTAGTGTTTTGTGGGTTGTGGAGGTGACAATATGGGCATGTTCCAGTGGGTTTTTCAAAAGGCCTGCTGCAATTAATCCTGCAGGATGCGCCATGTCGACCATAAATAAAGCACCAATTTCGTCAGCTATTTTTCTCATTCGTGCATAATCCCAGTCTCTGGAATATGCTGAAGCGCCTCCAATAATTAACTTTGGCTTTTCCTTTCTGGCAATTTCCTCCATTTGATCATAATCGACCAGGCCATTTTCTTCTTTCACTTTATATGATACAGCTCTGTAAAGTTTGCCGGATAGATTAACAGGAGAGCCATGAGTGAGATGTCCGCCATGTGATAAGTCCAGTCCCATTATTGTGTCTCCGGGATTTAGTGTAGCCAGAAAAACTGCTGCATTTGCCTGGGCTCCTGAGTGTGGCTGAACATTTACATATTCGGCATTAAATAATTCTTTTAGGCGGTCAATTGCCAATTGTTCTGATTGGTCAACTATTTCACAGCCACCATAATATCTTCTGCCGGGATATCCTTCTGCATACTTATTAGTAAGGCATGAACCCATAGCTTCTAATACCTGGCCGCTTACGAAATTTTCTGAAGCAATTAATTCAATTCCGTTTAATTGCCTTTGTTTTTCCTGGTTGATAAGGTCAAAAATTTTTGTATCTGTTCTCATAAGAAATAAATTTTTCGTCTTTTGGTTTCCTCAAAAATACGGATTTCAATATTGAATTAAAAATTTCTGGAATTATTAGTGGATAAATAGGAAATTATCCTGAAGTTAAATGGTTTGAGGATTTTTTTGTAGGTATTGGTGGATTATTTTTTGAAAAGATTCGACATCTATTGGTTTTAAGACAAACAGATCACAACCTGCTTTATAGCATGCATTGTTTTTGTTTGCCTGTGTTGATGCACTAATTCCTATTATTGGGGTGTTATGGTAAGTTTGACGGATCGTTTTAATTACTTCAATACCATCAATCTTAGGTAATAAAATGTCTACAATAATCAGATTTATATTCTCCCCGTTTTTATTAAAATAATTTACGGCTTCCTGTCCATTGGTAAGCTGGATGATTTCATCCGTATGAGATGAGACTAACTCATGGATTAACTGATAACTTACCGTATCGTCCTCAATGATAAGTGTTTTTTTATTGCCGTTTGATTTAGCCATAAGTTTTTTCCAATCCATTGAATACTTTCAAAAAACAAAATTAAAATAAAAAATTCTCATTGTCAATGAAATATGCTTATTAATCCGTTTGATGCATTATTTTCTTGTAGAAATTTATTTTATTTAAGTTTTGTATATTAATTTGAACATATTTTATTAAACAATGTAAATCCAAAATTTGAAAAAATCAAATTACGAAAAAATCAAACATTATGAACCAGATATTTTTAAACTCTCAGAACGCTGAAATAGATTTTAATTCATTGACTCACGTGAAAGTTGAAGAGGCAACAGGTGAGATTATAAATGACTCTAACAAACGTTTGCAGAAAATTATTTCAGTCTCCAAAAAGGACAGGAACAGGGAAAATACCCTTGAAGCATTCGATGACCTACATAATGAATTGGAGCAAGTTCATTCGTTGATTTTTTTAATGGCTTATGTTCATCCTGAGAAAACCATCAGGGATAAATGTCTGCAAAGTATTAATGAATTGAACCGGTATGCGAATCAATTGAATATGAATGTTGAGCTTTATTCAGCTTTAAAAGAATATGCAGATACTGAGGATGCTAAGGAGCAAGATGAAGCAAGCAAGAAGTTATTAAATGATACAATTCGGGACCTTGAGAATAATGGATTGGGCCTTCCGGAACAGGAAAGAGAAGAAGTTCGTAAGATACAAGACAGAATTTCAGAGCTTGGTGTTGAGTTTGAATCCAATATCAGTAGCTACAACGATGCTTTAATTGTAAGTGAGGATGAAATGGAGGGCTTACCGGAAGATTACAAATCAGCCCGAAAGATGGAAGACGGGAATTATAGGATCGACCTTTCTTATCCTTCTTATTTCCCCTTTATGAAATATGCCAAATCTTCCGAAGCACGTAAAGAGCTTGCTAAGAAATTTCAAAATATCGCTTCAGATAAAAACCTGGAAGTGCTCAATAAAATGCTTATTGAACGAAAGAAATTAGCCAGGTCTTTGGGGTATAAAAGTTTTGCTGAATATCAGCTAAAGAACAAAATGGCAAAAACTCCAAAGGCAGTTTGGGAATTTGAAGAGTCTTTGAAAACAAAAGTGCAACAAAAATCGGAGAAAGATTATGCCGAATTGCTGGAAATGAAAAGCGAATACCTGGGTGATCATAATGTAAAAAAGATTGATTCATGGGATAAAGGTTTTTATTCAACACTGCTGAAAAGGAAAAAATATGAGGTAGATGATGAAAAGGTCAAAGAATTTTTTGAAGTAAACCGGGTTATACGTGGCTTGTTTGATATCTCTGAGAAGTTGTTTAATGTTCAGTTTGAAGAGGAACAAGAGCCGAATGTATGGCATCCGGAGGTGCGGAAGTTCAATGTAAGGGAGAACGACAAGGTTATCGGGCAATTTTATTTTGATTTGTATCCGCGGGATGATAAATTTAATCATGCGGCAGTCTTTTCTGTTGTTCCCGGTAAAGCTAAGCCAGAGGGTTATCAGCTACCTGTTGCAGCACTGGTAACGAATTTTCCACGTGCAACGTCTGAAAAGCCTGCATTGTTGACTCATTCGGATGTAGTCACCCTGTTTCATGAGTTTGGACATTTGATGCATGATGTATTGACAAAAGCTCCTTATGCCGAACAATCCGGGACAAGCGTAGTCAGGGATTTTGTTGAAGTGCCTTCTCAATTCTTTGAGCATTTGGCGTGGGAATATGAATCATTGAAAATCTTCGCAAATCATTACAAAGAGCATTTTGCCTTGCCTGAGGAACTTTATCAAAAGATGATAAATGCTAAGAATGTTGGATCGGGTATTTTTACTCTGCAACAGATATTTTATGCCATGATTGATATGACTTTCCATGATTATTACGATCCTGAGAATGAGTCGCGTACAACAACAGATATTGTAAGGGAACTCCAGAATAAAATTACCCCTTTCGAATATATTGAAGGCACTCATTTTGAAGCTGGTTTTGGCCATTTGTTTGGCTATGCTGCAGGTTATTATGGCTATATGTGGGCAAAGGTTTATGCTGACGACTTTTTCTCGGTGTTTTCAGAAGAAGGCGTCCTGAATCCAAGGGGTGGAGAGCAGTTTAAGAAAAAGGTATTGGAAAAAGGGTCGTCAGTTGAGGAGAGTGAAATAGCCAAAAACTATTTGGGCCGGGAAGTTGACTACAATGCTTTTTTGAGGGATATTGGACTTGATCCGGAAGTATAAAACTTGCCTTGAACATTTTGATTATCTCGTTTGTTTGTGTTTTGATTATAAGGCACTAACTGTAGAATAGGTATGTGTTTTTTCCAATGATTTTGGATAAAATCTGTGCATTTGATTGATATATTTACATTACAGATGGAATTTTTCATTCTTCTGAATTGACTTTTAAAGAAATAATTATTAAATTGATATGTTGACGTGTAGATTATTTTTAAGGAGGGTTTCTCATGAATAGCT
>JBNJFT010000222.1:0-3903 GCA_051747065.1 Bacteroidota bacterium
TTAAAAACAAAATGTCAAAATAATTCGTTAAATTTGTATAATGAAAGGCTGCATGCTATGAGTAAAATTAAAGACATATTAAAACTGAGTGTTGACAAAAGGATAAACCTTGTTCAGATGATATGGGACAGTATCGCTGCAGATGCTGAAGCATCTGAAATTAGCAAAGGACACAAAGATATTCTGGATAAACGCCTGGAAGCCCACCAAAATAATCCCCAGGATGTTGTTAGTTGGGATGAAGTAAAGAAGAACGCTAAAAAGATATTGTGAGTTACACAGTAGAATTTAGAAAAGAAGCCCAACAAGACATCCTTGAAGCCATAGCCTGGTATGAAGAAATCCGCAAGGGTCTTGGCAGTGAATTGCTTATTGCCATAGAAAACGAAAAACATTTTATAGAAGAGAATCCTTACTACCATGAGGATAAGTACAAAGGAATCCGGAAAGCCGTTACTAAACGTTTTCCCTATATTTTGTATTATAGAATAGAATCAGAAAACAAAGTTTTGGTATATGCTGTCCTGCATATGAGGAGAAATCCAAGGATCTGGAAAAGAAGGATCAAGTAATATCTCCCGCTCCCTCCCACGCTGGCGCGAGCTTGCAGCTCGTGCCTTTCCTGGCAGCATTATTTCGTTGTTATTACCGCCGTTCCATACAGGGCCAGTTGCTCATTAAGCTCATGATTTAGAATCTCTACCACGCTGTTTTCGTTGTCGTTTAAAAGCTGGTCGGACTAACGGCGAATATCTTCCTTATTCTCTGAATAATATGATATCAGAGCAATAAATCTACCCAAATAAAATCCACATATTTAAAAACAAAATGTCAAAATAATTCGTTAAATTTGTAATAGATAAAACATGTATATTATGGATGTAACAGAACTAAGAGCCGATCTCCACAATATGATCGACAAAATATCAGACAAGAATATATTAAAAGCTGTACGCACCCTTTTATATGACAAAGCAGCCTCAAAAGCTGACTGGTGGGATACGATAAGCCAGGAAGAACAGGAAGATATAGAACAAGGCCTTTCAGAGGCTGACAGGGGTGAAGTTACATCCCACGAGGAAGTAATGAAAAGGTACAAAAAATGGCTGTAAAACTTGTCTGGACGAGAAGAGCCATCCAGGGTTATGACCGCATTATTAAATACCTTGAAGAAAAATGGAGTGAAAAAGAAGTAAAAAATTTTGTAAGTGAAACCGTCCATTTCTTTGACTTGTTAAGAGATAATCCCAAAATGTTAGAACCCACCGGGAAACATAAAAACCTATATCGTGGCCCGATCAATCGTTTAACTATTGTTACTTACCGTTATAAGCCAAGAAAGAAGGAAATCGTTTTGGTAAATATAAGAGAGGCAAGACGACAACCGCTAAAATAAAAACCAGCTAGCTTGCGTTTGCAGCGCGTGCGTCAAAGTATTATCCCACTATACCTCTAGCTTATCCTTATAAATCGCGTAGTTTTCATTATCGAAACACACAAAGTAGACTTTTTCAATGGTTTCGTCTTTTTTTAAATAGTCGGTAACCGTTGCAATGGCAATGTCGGCAGCTTTATCTTTTGGGAAACGATAAACGCCGGTGCTTATGTTTGGAAAGCCGATGGTTTGCAATCCGTGTCTTGAGGCAATTTTTAAGCTGTTCAGATAACAGTTCGTGAGCGATTTTATTTCGTTGTTTTTGCCACCATTCCATACCGGACCTACTGTATGAATTACATATTTGGCAGGTAATTTATAACCTTTTGTGATTTTTGCCTCACCTGTGTTACAGCCTTTTAAAGTTTTACATTCTTCAAGCAATTCGGGGCCGGCTGCCCTGTGTATAGCCCCATCTACACCACCGCCACCTAATAGAGTTTTATTGGCAGCATTAACAATCGCGTCTAATTTAAGCTGGGTAAGGTCTCCCCGTATTAGCTCTATCTTTTTCATGGTTCTTTAGTTTAACGGATTTCTGCTCCAAGTTTTTCCTTAAATGTTTTTATGAATTTGTCCATGATTTTATCAATCTGTTTATCCTTAAGGGTTTGTTTCTCATCCTGAAGAATAAAACTTACGCCGTAGGATTTTTTGTTTGCACCAAGTTTCTCTCCCCGGTAAACATCAAAAATTGAGACATCTTTTAGGTATTTTCGTTCAGATTGATAGGCCAGCTCTCTGATTTGTTCAAATTTTACTTCATCATCAAGCAGAAGCGCTAAATCTCTTCTTACTTCCGGGTATTTCGCTATTTCTTTATATGCCACTTGTTTGCTTTCAGACAGTTGCAGCAGTTTGTCATAATGCATGTCGGCATAGAAAACATCACTTTCTATATCAAATTTTGCAAGCAGGTCTTCGTGAATAATTCCGAAAACAGCAAGCGTTTGCTTTTTTTGTTTATAAATTAATCCCTGGGAGAAAATTTCATTTTCAATTTCTTCTGTTTTCAATTTATTTATATTTATTCCAATCCGGGTAAGAATGTTTTCTACATATCCCTTCAAATGGAAGAAATTGGTAGGATGAGGTTTGTTTGTCCAGTTTTCGCGGTTTAGGTTTCCTGTAATGAATATTCCGAGATGTGAGTCTTCGTCATAATTCTCCAGAACTTCCTGAATCTCATTCTTGTCTTTATTTTTTGTTCGATAACAATTTCCAATTTCAAAAAGCTTGAGATCACTTCGCTGATGATTTCTGTTGTAAGCAATAGTTTCAAGGCCGCCGAAAAGCAGCGTTTGTCGCATGGCATTTAAGTCATTGCTCAGTGGGTTGCGCAGCAATACAAGGTTTTCTTTGGGATACAATGTCAGATCATTGTAGTAATCGGCTTTTGTGATAGAATTACACATGATCTCGTTGAATCCTTTACCTGCAAGAAATTCAGAAATTGCTTCACTGTATTTTTCTTTGTCAATATCTTCAGAGTAGGAGAGACTTGTATTTAATTTTTGTGTTGTTTCTACATTGTTGTAACCGTAAATCCTTAAAATTTCTTCAATAACATCAACTTCCCTTGTCACGTCAACGCGATAGGTTGGTACCTGAAGTTTGAGGTTCTCTTGTGTTTCTTCTAATATTTGAATGTCAAGTGATTGAAGGATATTTTTCAATGTAGCATAATCTATGTTGATTCCTCCAATTCTCGACAGATTTGTCAGTTTTAGATTGACGATTGAATTCTCTATGTTTTTAGGATATTCATCGACAATATCAGAAGAAATGGTGCCGTTTGCCAGCTCTTTTACAAGCAGAGCGGCTCTTTTAAGGGCAAAAATCGTATTGTTCGGATCTGCACCACGTTCAAACCGATAGGATGCATCAGTGCTTAATCCGTGCCGTTTTGCTGTTTTTCGAATGAAAGTAGGGTTAAAATAAGCACTTTCAATGAATAGGTTTTTTGTTTGTTCAGTAACTCCTGAATCTATTCCTCCCAGGACACCAGCAATACATAAAGGATTTTTTGTATCACAGATCATAAGGTCTTCGGCGGATAGTTTACGTTTTTCTTCATCCAGTGTCTGAAAAACAGTTCCTTCAGGTAAGGTTTTAATGATTAATTTGTTGTCCTGTATTTTGTCTGCATCGAAAAAATGCAGCGGATGTCCGGTTTCATGAAGTACAAAGTTTGAAATATCTACAAGGTTGTTGATTGGGTTTAGCCCAATGGCCTTTAAGCGATTTTGAAGCCATTCAGGAGAAGGGCCTACATCAATATTGGTGATTGTTACCCCCGAATATCTTGGGCAAGCCTCGGGATTTTCAATTTCTACATCAATACTGAGATCGTCATTGTCCTTTTTAAACTTGCTTACGTCCGGTTGTTTTAGCTCAACTTCAGAAGATTGTTTCAGGTAAGCAACAAGGTCTCTGGCAGCGCCAATATGTGAAGCGCCGTCTATTCT
>JBNJFT010000223.1:0-3879 GCA_051747065.1 Bacteroidota bacterium
CGAATCGGGTAATGAAGATGTTGAAGGATATGCTGCAGATCTTGCTTCATTAAAGGAAGTTTCCAATTTAGCAGACTTACTGAACAAAACTTACGAAAAGCTGGATGTCCTCATAAATAATGCAGGCATCTTTCAAAATAAATGGGAAAGGACTACAGACGGATACGAAAAAACGTTCCAGGTAAATCACCTCGCTCCTTTCCTGTTGACAAACAAATTACTGGATTTGCTTGAAAAGGGAAAAAAACCAAGAATAGTGAACGTTTCCTCCATGGTTCACGCCACGGCTATCGACTTTGATAATCTTCAGGGAGAACAAAGTTTTGATGGAAGCTCAGCTTATTCTCTGTCAAAACTTTGTAATATTCTATTCACATATAAATTAGCTGAAAAACTTGAATCATCCGAAATCAAAGCAAACTGTCTCCATCCTGGTGTTATAAACACTAAACTACTTCGAAAGAATTATGGAAATATTGGAAATTCAGTCAAAGAAGGTGCCGAGAATTTGCTTTATGTGGCAACTTATCCGGGTATAGAGCATGTTTCGGGAAAATACTTTGTCAATAAAATGCCCCAAAGCTCAGCACAGGTGAGCTACGAGAAAACCAAACAAGATAAATTATGGGAAATTAGCCAAAATATGGTCAAAGATTATTTTTAGTGTTTAAATTTGTACCTTTAACTAATTAACTGCATTTCTATGAAAGGCAAACAAGAGGAGCAGCACGAAGAACAAAAAGGACTAAAAAAATACTTTGACATTCACGGACCCGTATTTTGGCCGGCAAGTATATTATTAGCATTATTCATCGGGATCACCCTGATTGTGGGAGATCCGATGGAAAAAGTTTTTACTGACACCCAGAATTGGATTTCGGATAATTTCGGCTGGTTTTTGGTACTGATAGTAAACTTTTACCTGTTTTTTACAATCTATTTTGCCTTTTCAAAATTCGGCAAAATTCGTTTAGGGGGTAAAGATGCCGTTCCGGAATTCAGCCGGAAATCGTGGTTCGCAATGTTGTTCAGTGCAGGTATGGGCATCGGTATCCTATTCTGGAGCGTTGCCGAACCTATATTTCACTTTACTGAACCTCCGCTGGGAGAAGCAGACACCATTGCTGCAGCACAGGAAGCAATGAAAACCACTTTTCTTCACTGGGGGCTTCATGCCTGGGCAATCTATACTTTAGTTGGTCTGGCACTGGCTTTTTTCTCTTTTAACAAGGATATGCCCCTGGCTTTCCGTTCTATATTCTATCCGCTTCTTGGAGAAAAAGTTTACAAATGGCCAGGTGACGTAATTGATGTATTAGCTGTTCTGGCAACTTTGTTTGGCCTGGCCACCTCTCTGGGGTTAGGAGTGAAACAGGTCAGCGCAGGTTTTAACCACCTCTTTTCCTCACCGGATACCTTAAGCACTCAAGTCTGGCTCATCATAGGAATAACTGGCGCCGCAACGCTTTCGGTGGTTTCCGGTTTAGACCGCGGTGTAAAAAAACTCAGCGAACTAAATATTAATCTTGGGGCCATACTTTTGGTTTTTATTCTGATTGCAGGCCCCACCATATTTATTCTTGACTCATACACACAGAACCTTGGAAATTACGTGAATGATTTCTTTCAAATTAGTTTCTGGACAGAAAGCTACCAGCAATCGACCTGGCAGAATCAATGGACAATATTTTACTGGTCGTGGTGGATTTCCTGGTCACCTTTCGTGGGTATGTTCATTGCCCGCATATCAAAAGGACGTACGATTAAAGAATATGTACTGAGTGTATTGATTGTTCCAACATTATTAACATTTCTCTGGATCACAGCATTCGGCGGTTCGGCTATTTTCATGGAATTACAGGATATAGCACACATTTCAGGAGACATTAAACAAAATGTTGCCACGTCAATTTATCAGCTTTTCGAAAACCTCCCTTTGTCTCTGATAATAAACATCATAGCGGTTGTGCTGGTAATCAGTTTCTTCGTCACTTCATCTGATTCCGGCTCGCTGGTAGTTGACGCATTTACCTCAGGCGGAAAATTGAAATCACCT
Source organism: Bacteroidota bacterium (assembly GCA_051747065.1). Lineage (GTDB taxonomy): Bacteria > Bacteroidota > Bacteroidia > Bacteroidales > UBA12077 > JAGXLC01. Next base: position 2,057 of record JBNJFT010000223.1, read on the forward strand.
GTAGGACAACGTATATTCTGGGCTACAATGGAAGGCGCTATCGCAGCAATATTACTTGTTGGCGGCGGATTAAAAGCACTTCAGACTGCGGCTATCACCACCGGTTTACCTTTTGCCATTATATTAATCGTTATGGCATTCAGCTTAAGAAAAGGATTGCAGAAAGAGGACGAAAAAGAAGAGCTCAGAAAGAAAGCGAAAGAAAGAGAATCTTACAAAGAGCTTGTACAGAATTTGCTTTCAAAACGCAGAGACTCAAATGGAACAGATGAAACCGATAAAAATCAATAGATATGAACAATATAGAAAATCTAAATAAAATGCTTGTGTCTCTGGATTTGACAGAGATAGATTCATCATTGATCCAATATGCTTCATTTCTAAGTCAGGCGCTGGAAACAGATAAAGTGTTTTTTGTTCACGCCATACAAGCTTATGATTTGCCGGATAAATCAAACAAAAAATTTCCCGACCTCAACACCTCCCTGAGCAAAACAATACAAGAGGAGATCAACAGTGTTGTCACCAACCATTTTAAACGAAATACAAAGACTGAGGTAATTACAAAAATTGAAAATGAAGATGCTGCTAATGTAATACTTGAAATCATTGAGAAAGAAGATATAGACATTGCCCTGATAGGCCAAAAATACGGAGAAGACAGGGAAGGGATATATGGACATAAGATTGCCACTTCTGCAAAATCAGATTTAATGTTCATCCCTGAGCAGCCAAAGCTCTCGGTTAACAATATTTTATGTGCCATCGATTTTTCAAAAGACTCTGAAAAAGCATTTAAAAGGGCGCTGGACATTTCCCGCGCCACAAAGGCTAAATTAACTTGTTTTTATATTTTTGACATCAGCAAAAGTTATTTCCCGGCCTCCACTCAGCAGACCAGTTCTGCAATACAAAAAGGGTTTGAGAAAAAATTTGAAAAATTTCTTAAAAAATTCGATCTCACTCCACAGGATGTACAAGGAGAATTTGAAATTAATGACAAATTGACCGGTCAGGCAGAAAAGCTCTACAAAAAAGCAGAAGAAATTGAGGCAGACCTTGCAATTATTGGCGCTAAAGGAAAAACATCTGTAGTAACAAGTTTGTTGGGAAATGTTACAGAAAGCCTGCGAAAAATGGAAAAAGACATTCCGGTTATGATTATGAAAAACCAAGGGAAAAAGAAAAACTGGCTGTCACTCTAATAGCTGTTAGCTTTTGGCTTTTGGGTATTAGCTTTTGGCAGGTGTTTTTTATTCATTTTCGTGCCACTGCCAATAAATTTACTTATATTAATGAGGCAATTTCAGAAGTATCGGCAAAATATCTATAAGAATGCAGAATGAAGAATTCAGAACACAGTACCAGAGTGAGCATCAGTCAATTGGCATAAAGCCCTGTGTTTTATGTTCCATTCGTTGATACAAAGAACAAGCATTTTTAAAATTAAATTTATAGAATTGACCCCGCTTTTTCATCTTTTTTTCATTTTTCGGGGTTCATTCTTTTTGATTTCCTCACAACCCTCTTATAATTCAACAAGTTGTTTTTTCTGAATGTGCCTAATAAGATTACCCACTTTATGCGGCATATTCACTGCCTACTGAGAGTGCTTACTGCTTACTTACTCATTAGCTAATTGATTCTAATTCTAATATTTACCTCTACTTATGAATGTACCCAACTCAATCAACTTCCTCCTTTAATGCAAATCAAGAATAATGGGCAAATGATCGCTAAATCCTCCATTATATTTAAATCCCACATACGTTCTGTAGGGTTTCTTTCCTATATATTTTTCATCTTTTTCCAATAAAAACGAG
>JBNJFT010000224.1:0-3875 GCA_051747065.1 Bacteroidota bacterium
TAGGTAATCTCCATTTCTACAAATTGAGGCAATTCACACCTCAAAGGAGTTTCTGTTTCATCATGAAACAAAATTTCTACCTCTTCACTCTCTTTTAGCAACTTGGGGTAAGTAATCAAATCTTCCTGTAAAGTGAGCTGTTCAAAAGTCTCTTTGTGCATAAAATGAAACCCCAGGTCATCATTGTATAAAAACTGATATGGGCGGCGTTCAATCCTTGCCGTTTCCACTTTTGCTCCTGAAGGAAATGTATTCTCTATAACCTTCCCGGTGGTAACGCTTTTAAGTTTTGTTCTTACAAAAGCGGGGCCTTTTCCTGGCTTAACATGCTGAAATTCAACTATTGAAAACAGATCGTTGTTATACTTGATACACATTCCATTTCTAAAATCTGCTGTAGATGCCATATTTTTATTCTGTTCTATGATATTACTATTACAAAATTACAAAGTTAAAGCAATTCTAATAAATAACTATCCAAATCGCAAAGAAATATTGTAAAGGGTTATATTACAACACGTAAGGCAGAACTTCAGAGTATTCCTTTTCTGGGTTTCGTTGCTCGAAAATCCTTTAAATAAAATGGTTCAAAATAGGCAACATCCTCAAAAGTTTTATTTTCATATTGGTGATTTGATAAAGTAACCATATTTACAGCAGAAAAATCAATGTTTTCTACGAATAGTGCGTTCTCATGAGTTATCAAATCTTTGCATTTGTGAGCGCCATTCCCAAAGAAAATGACCGGTTTTTCTTCTAACATATCTTTATAACTTTCGGCATCAATCACTTCTGCCCTGACGTTCTGTACAAACTGATTATTTGCGTTCAGCACTGCAGAATATACTTCCATCCGGCGGGCATCAATCATTGGAACCAAATAAGCATCAGGAGGTATCTGCAGATTATATTCGCCTGCGTTTTCAATTAAAAACTGTCCTAATGCCTGCAGTGTATGCACAGAAATCAGTGGAAGATCCGCTCCGTAACATAATCCTTTAGCTGTGGAAACACCTATTCTCAAACCGGTATAAGAACCCGGTCCTTTGCTTATACTGATAGCATCAAGTCCACGAACAGTGAGTTGTTCTTCTCTTAGCAGCTGATCAATAAAAACGGCAAGTTTTGAAGCATGAGACTTGCCCTCCTTGTGCTCCTTTAAATTTCTAATTGTGCTCCCCTCACTAAGAGCTACAGAACAATTTTCACCTGTGGTTTCTATATTCAATATTTTTGGTGCTTCTTTCTTCATAATCTTTGTATTCTTCTGCATTCAACTATATCTGCTATTTCACAATAAATCTATGTGTCCGGTATAAAAAGGCTATTAAATTACCAAACACTGAAAATCAGCTTTGCTTTTTTTGTTTCATGTATTCTTTATATTTCCAATGGGTTACCCTGGTAAAAATCAAGAATTCTGGTTTTAAATATATATTCATATTTTGCCTGTAACAAATCAGATTTTGCTTCCGTCAGGTTATTCTTTGCCGTGTTGTATTCAACGGAATTAACAAGGCCAACTTCAAATTTCTGTTTTGTGTATTTAAACGACATCTCCATAGATTCAACGGTTTTTTTCGCGGCTGCGTATTTCTTCCAGGCAGAAAGTGCGTCAGAACGAGCGCTTTGAATGTCTTTGTAAAGTTCGTTTTTTGTGCTTTCAAGGGAATATTCAGCACTTAATTTATCTACACGGGCATTATCTACTGAATAATTGGCCTTTAATCCATCAAAAATAGGAATAGACAAATTGAGCATAATAGAAGTATTTGCATTGTCCTGTAATTGGTCAGAAAACGAATAATCCGAATAAGTAGGGAACCGCTGCGTAGCAATTACTTCCTCACCGCTTACGGTTTCTCCTATGGAAACAGTTGTTTCATCATATCCGGCTAACTTATCGCGTATACTGGAATACCTGGAGCCATAGGCGAATCTCAGCGATAATGTAGGACTTAATCTTCCTTTAGCAACATCAAGAGCTTTATCCCTGGCTTCCATGTTGTATTTTGCACTTTCCACCCTTGGTAGCTCTTCAACAGCAACTGAATATATGCTATCCACAGATTTTAGAGGAATATCCTTTTCAATTTCAGAAAAATCAGGCCTGGCAATATCAAAATCTCCTATAGAGTCTAATTCAAGCAATTGCGTCAGGTTAAGATAAGACGACTCCAATTGATTTTGGGCATTAACGAGATTCATTTCTTCGTTAGCTGCCTGAGATTTTATCTCTAATAAACTTCCTTTAGCAAGGTTTCCCGCCTCCACCAGTTCCTGGGTTCGCTTTATCTGTTGCTGTGTAATGTCAAGTTGATTTTGGGAAACCTCAACCAGCTCCTGGTTAAATAATATCTGTAAATAGGCAGAAGCAACATTTAATGAAATGTCATTCTTCATTTTCTCAAGGCTTGCTAATTCTGACTTTAATGAAAACTTGTTCTGCTTAATTCTATTCCATTTCTGTAAACCCTGGAACAAGGTTAAAGAACTATTTACAGAAAAATTGCTGCTTTGAACCTCCTGATTTTCTGTATACTCATAAGTGGTTTCATCCAAAGCACGGCCATAAGAAAGGTTGTGCGATGCACCGGCATTGAGCGAAGGCAAAGCATCCAGTTTTGATTCCTTTAACATTGTTTCATTAATCTGAGTGTTCAGACCTTGTTGCTTCACCTGAATATTGTGTTCATGAGCATATTCAATGCATTCCTGAAGTGTCCATTTTTTCTGTGCATTAAGATTCGAAATAAAAAGCATAGAAAAACAGATAAATAAAATCTTTTTCATTAGAATAACTTTTTGGTATTTGTTGATTTTCGAAATCAAAAATAACAAACTTTTACGTGACCAAGTTGTTTTTTACTAATTTAATACCTGAAAAGAAAGTCAAATAACTGTTGACAGAATCAATTTATTCATTATGTTTATTTAAACCAATTTCATATTTTTGTTCTATAGCAAATAATGCAAAAAATGAGAAAAGAAACCATTAGTGGCTTAGGAACTATTACATTTATAAAGCGTAGAAACAACAGACGTATAAATGTAAAAATTGAACCACACTCAAACATAAAAGTTAGTTTGCCCCAACATATCCCCTATCACACAGCAAAAAAATTTGTGATGGAAAACAGGCTTCTTATTCAGAATAAAATGGAATCAATTAATGGGCGATTAACTTTGTTTGAATCAACTTCCGAATTTAAAACAATGTGGCATACCCTAAGGCTGCATCCAGGGGAAAGTTCTACCTCTTACTATAATATCGATAATCATTTTATCACAGTAAACTACCCACATAAGCTTCCGGTTCAACACCCTGAAATACAAAAAACGGTTCGCGATGCTATTGAAAAAACGCTCAGGATGGAAGCAAAAATTTATCTACCCCGTAGATTGCATGAATTCGCATTAAAATATAAATTCAACTACAACAAAGTTTTTGTGAAAAACCTTAAAACGCTGTGGGGTAGTTGTTCTCACCAAAACAACATCAACCTCAACATTCATCTGATGAGATTACCCCGGCATCTTATCGACTATATCATACTTCATGAACTTACACATACCATCATAAAAAACCATAGCACAAGTTTCCAGAATCTGCTAAACTCAATTATAGATGGCAACATAGAAGAGATGAAACATGAATTACATAAATATTCTCCACAAATTTATTGATCTAACCTGAATAATTCAGGCTAAGAACTTTGCTGGATAAAGATTGATTCATTGTTCCATTGTTTAATTGTTTAATTGGACGTATTCAGAAGTAAGCAATATGCGTAATTATAAGAAGTTAGTGGCAAAATTAAGCAAAGCGAAACCCCGAAAAATGCAAAAATGATTAAAAAGCAGGGTCAAATTTT